>NZ_VWWH01000008.1:0-159685 GCF_011753045.1 Burkholderia sp. Ap-955 | reverse complement strand
GAACGGGGCGGCCGCCAGCACGGCCACGCACAGCACGTGGGCGACGCGCGAGCCGCCGAAGCGGCCGAGCAGCGCACCCGACAGCGCGGTGCCGATGCCCGCCGCGAAAAACGTGACGACGAGCGTGCGCGCGACCAGCGAGCCGTCCGGGTCGACGTCGGACAGCATCCCGGTGAGGAACGGCACGATCACGAAGAACGCGCTGTTCAGCACGAACTGGCTCAGGAAGTACGCGCTGCCGCCGCGCGCGCTGAAGAACCATTCGATCGACGCGATCATCGCGAGCTGCGCGGCCCAGATCAGCGCGAGGCGGTGCGGGTGGCTGGCCGGATGCGACGGAATCGCCGCGCCGACGAAGCCGAGCAGCGACGACACCGACAGCAGCACGCCGATCGTCGTCGGCGACAGCCCGGCACGCTCGCCGACGAAGCCGGCGATCGCCCATTGCGACGCCTGCACGCCATACACCAGTGCCGTCACGACCCAGATCGCGATCACCGGCCGCCACGGCAGCGTGCCGGCGCGCACGTGGGTCTGCGCGGGTGCGCTCGCGAACGCGCCGATGCCGCGGATCGCGGGCGCCAGCACGGCGACGACGGCCGCCAGCAGCGCGAACACCCAGTGCCCGAGCCAGCCGGCCGGCAAGGTGGAGATCAGCACGAGGATGCCGCCGTTGATGACGCCCGCGAGCAGGTTGATTTGCCCCCACAGGCGGTCGGTCGACGCGCGCTGCGACACGCCGGACGCGACGACGACGAACAGCATCCCTTCGAACAGCCCCGTCATCCCGCGCGCGAGCGCCGCGGACGCGATGCCGGGCGCGACCGCGCTGAGCGCCTGTCCGGCGATCGTGCCGACCAGGCCGGCCAGCGTGAACGGCCGCGCGGCGCGCGCGATCCGGTGCGACAGCAGTGCGCAACTGATCGCGATGCCGAGGATCTCGGCGCTGACGAGCGCGGTCGCGGTGCCTTCGTCGAGCCGGAAGCGCGTCATCACGGCCGCGACGAGGAACGGCGACAGGATCAGGCCGTTGGTGGCCGCCGCGAACGCGAGCGCAAGGCGGACGACGGCGCCGGTCGACGGATCGGGGCGCGACTGCGCGGCGGCATGCAGGGTGGCGGTGCTCATGAAGCCTCCTGGTTGGATCGCGGTCGATCGTGTGCGATGCCGGCCGTTTCGTGCATCGGGTGTGTCCCTCGGCGGGCCGGCGTGGCGCGTGCGGTTGAAGCGACGCTTGCGCCTGCGTGTTGCGGCAGGCCGAACAGCGTGCGCAGGTACGGCGTCAGGAAGCGGCCATGCGGGTCCATCCGTTCGCGCAGCGCGAGGAAATCGTCCCAGTGCGGATAGCACGCCGCAAGCTCGACGGCCTTCATCGCATGCACCTTGCCCCAGTGCGGCCGCCCGCCGTGATTGCGGCAGATCGCCTGCACGCCCGAGAAGTACGCGTCGAACGGCATCCCGCGATACTGGTGCACCGAGATGCGCACGCTGTCGCGGCCGTAGTCGGGGCTCAGCCAGATGTCGTCGCCGCGCACCCAGCGGTATTCGAGCGGGAACATCAGCGGGAAGCTGCGGCGCGCGATGAACGCGCGGATCTCGCGCAGCGCATCGGCGCCGCGCTCGGCCGGCACCGACCATTCCATTTCGTTGAAGCGCACGCGGCGCACCGTCGACAGCATCGCGTAGCTCGCATCCACGTGGCGGCCGGCCGACACCGTCGATGCGCACAGCCGGCTCAGCGCCGGGCACAGCGACGGCACGCGCCGGCCGAGCCCGCACAGCGCGCCGAACACCGTGTTCTCGAGGAACGACTCGGACGCACGGCTCGCCCAGTGCACCGCGTCGGCCGGCTCGTCGGTCATGTCCCACGCCTTGGTCAGCACGGTGTCCGTATGCGGGAACCAGTAGAACTCGAACGAGCGGTGCTTCGCGATCAGCGCGTCCGCTTGCGCGAGGCAATCGTCGAGCCGCATGCCACCGCGCTCGAGGCGCAGCTTGAACGCGGGCACGAGGCGCAGGCCGATCTCCGTCAGCACGCCGAGCGCGCCGAGCCCGATCCGGCCGCCGGCGAACAGGTCGGGATGCGTGTCGGCGCTCGCACGGATCTCGCTGCCGTCCGCGCACATGAAGGTCAGGCTGTCGATCTGCGTCGACAGGTTGCCGAGCGTGATGCCGGTGCCGTGCGTGCCGGTGCTGGTCGCGCCGGCGATCGACTGCACGTTGATGTCGCCGAGGTTCTCCATCGCGAGGCCATGCGCGGCGAGCGCCGGGCCCAATGCCCACAGCCGGGTGCCGGCATGCACGCGCGCGACGCGCCGGTCGCGGTCGACGTCGATCACACCCTGCATCGCGTCGAGCGACAGGATCACGTCGTCGGTCTGCACGAGCGGCGAGAACGAATGACCGGCGCCGGCCGCGCGCACGGTGGCGCCGGCGGCCGCCGCGTCGTGCAGCACGGCCGCGAGCCCGGCGGGCGACGCAGGCGTCGACACGGTTGCATCAGGACTGCAGACATATCCCGACCAGTTGCGCCACATGGCATTGTCTCCGTGGTTGTCGTTTGAACAGGTTGAACGGGTTGACCGGTTTGATCGGTTTGAACGACGGGCCGCGCGGCCCGCTAGAAAAAGCTCTTGCCTTCGCCGCGATAGGTGGGCGCCTCGCCGACCACGCGGCTGCCGCGGATCAGCAGCAGCGTGTTGAAGCGCTCGCACAGTTCGCCGGCCTTCGCATGGCGGAACAGGATCGGATCGCCGATCGCAGGCGCGACACCGCGCGGCACGCGCACGGGCGTCTGCACTTCGCCCGCGCCTTCGTTGTCGATCAGCGTGCAGCCGGCCGGCAGCCACGGCCGCGGCAGGCGGCTCTTGCCGGCCGGGCCCGATGCGATATAGCCGCCGCCCGAGCAGGTCACGATGCCCGGCCGCGGAATCCGCACGACCGGCAGCGCGAAACCGGCGGCCGGCTGCGCATGAAACGCCGCGTAGTGATCGAACAGCGCCGGCGCGTAGAGGCCGGAGCCGGCCGCAAGCTCGGTGACCGACGCGTCGCCGAGCGTGCTCTCGATACTGCCGGTGCCGCCGCCGTTCACGAAGCGCAACGTGTGGCCTGCCGCCGCGAGCGCCTGCACGGCCGCCTGGCGGCGCGCGTTGATCTCGCGCGCCGAGCGGCGCTTCAGGTGACGCACGAGCGCGTTGCGTGCGCCGCCGCCAGGCTCCGTGTCGGCCACGCCGGCGATCTGTCCTTCATAGCCCATCAACCCGTCGAGCCGCACGTGCTGTCGCTCGGCGATGCGGTTCGCGAGCGCGAGTGCGCCGGCCGCGTCGCGCACCGGCGAGCGGTACATGCCGAAGTACAGGCCCGGATACGCGGACGACATGTCGAGATCGATCGCGAGCGGGATCGTCACGCGTTCATCGTGGGCGACGCGGTCGATCGCGTCGACCTGCGCTATGTCGTCGACCATCAGCGTGATCGAGCGGCCGCGCCTGAGCTGCGCGGCCACCGCGCGCAGGTCGTCGGGCTCGACGGTCGGATACGCGACGACGATGTCGTCGAACCCGCCGTCCGCGAGCCACGCCGCTTCCGCGGCCGAGTAGCACAGCAGCCCCTGCATGAACGGGCCGGCGGCGAGCACCGCGCCGATCAGTTCGCGCGAGCGCACCGACTTCGTCGCGAGCCGGATCGGCAGGCCGCGTGCGCGGCGCTTCAGGTCGGCGAGATTCGCGTCGAGGCAGTCGAGGTCGACGAATGCGGCAGGTAGCCGGCGGCCCGCGAGCGCGTCGCGATAGGTCGGATAGTCGTGGACGGCGGCGGGTGCACGATGCGGAAGGTCTGCACGGCTCATGGAACGGGCTCGGCTGGGTGGGGTGGGCGTCGCGCCGACCGTTCGGCGCGTGTCGGAAACCAGCATAGGGCTGGCCAAAATGACGACCAAGCGCTCAGCGGGTCGTTCGACGGGTCTTATCCGGCCATCCGTATCGGCCACGCCGATGCATGGCCCGCGTGCTGGGCGCGGCTGGATCACTGCTTGCTTGGTGTCGCGACGCACATGGCGAGTGTTGGCTCGAACCGCCGCCGGACGGGCGTGGCGCGCGACAGGGCGCGCTTGGCCGAACGACCACGAAATGCGTTTCAAACGTCTTGGGAACGTGGCCGCCGCGAGCAGGTTTAGTGCCGGCGTTCTAGTGCCGCTTTTGACGGGATGCCGGATTCGACCTAGAACCTACTCGCGGATGCACCGGCGAAGAACGGCATGACGTGACGAGGAGGCGACGTGAAGAAGAACAGGGCACTCTGGCGGCGCACGGGCGCGATCGCCGCGATCGGCGTGACCGTCGTTGCAGTCTGGCGATATGAAGCGGCGACGCCGGCGCAAGCCGCGTCGTCCGACGCAACGACCACGACGGCGAGCGCGCAGCCAGGCGCGGCCGATACGTTCGGCACCGGCACCGCGACGCCCGGCTCGGAGGAGCGGCGGCTCGACGTCGACGCGCTGCGCCGCAGCCTTGCGGGGCGCCCCGATGCGGATGCCGAAGTGAATCGCATCGTCGCGTTCGCGCGCTTTCGCGACGAGGTTGCCGCGTATGGGAATCGCCGCAACAGCATGCCGCAAGCCGAGCGCGCCGCGCTCGCGCGCCGGATTCTCGACGAACTCCCCGACCATGTCGCGCGCAACGAGATCGTGCCGGTGCAGGCCGAGGCGCTGAGCGCGGCGCTGCTCACCGACACCGAAGCCGATCCCGCGACGCGCAGCGCGGCGATCCGGTCGATGCGTGCGCAATGGGACACCTTTGCGCAGCAGACGGTCGGCCCGTCGCCGGCGCAGGACCCGCGCTATCTCTCGTACGAACAGCAGAGCCGCGACGTCGTCCGGCAGGTTCAGGCGAGCATTCCCGATCCCGATCAGCAACAAGCCGTCATCGCGCAGCGCCTGCAGGCGTTGCGTGTCCAGCTGTTCGACGGCGCTTTATCGTCCGGCGTGCACTGAGCGCCGAATCCGCGACGCCGGGATCGAGCCCGGCGGCCGCGCCATGCCCATCGACAAGGAGGGGGAGATGTCCACAGCACGAAGCCTGCTGCGCGCGGCCGTTGCCACGCTGCTCGGTTGCGCGGCACTGAACGGCCACGCCGCCGATACGACGATGCCGGATCCATCGATTCCGTATTATTCGTGGTACGAAGTGACATTGCCGGAGAGCACCGGTGCATCGTGCGGCAACGGCACGCCGATGCGCTTCTACATCAATCGCGCGCAGTCGGACAACCTGCTGTACATGATGGAGCCGGGCGGCGCGTGCTGGGACTACGGCACCTGCACGCAGACGTCGACCGGCGCCGAGGCCGGCCTCGGCGGCTTCAACCCGGACGGCATCCCGCACAACTACATGAACGGCACCGCGAACCAGAGCCTGTTGTCGTCGTTCCTGTCGCCGCTGCTCACGCGGATGGATCTCGCGCATATTCTCGTCGGCGAACCGAAGGTCGAGACGCAGCAGTGGACACAGGTTTTCGTGCCCTATTGCACCGGAGATATCCACATGGGCAGCGCGGTGCGCAACTACACGTCGCCGAGCGGCGACTGGCGGCTGCAGCACTACAGCGGGCTGAAGAACATCCAGGCCGTCGCGCAGTGGCTGACGTCGCACGGCTTCGGCAAGCCGAACCGGCTGCTCGTGTACGGGATGAGCGCGGGCGGCTACGGCACGCTCGCGAACTACGCGACGCTGCGCAACACGTTGCAGCCGCAGGCGCATAGTTCGCTGCTCGACGACGCCGGTACCGTGTTCAACACGCCGTTCGGTGCGGACGCGGCCACCCATCCGTCGGTCGGCCTGTACGACCGCGTGCGCACCGAGTGGGGGATGACGGGCCCCGACGGGATGATTACCGTGAACAGCCGGCTGACCAGCCATTTCGATCCGGGCAACATGGGGAGCGCGTATGCGGCGCTGTCGGCGACATTCCCGCACGACCGCTTCGGCTTCTCGAGCTACCAGCGCGACAAGATTATCGCCGCGTATCACTATCGCGCGTTCGTGCCGGCCGTGATCGCTGCGCCCGACGACGCGACGAAGGATTCGCTGTCGCTCGCGATGTTCGCCCAGGAGCTGGACGGGCTGAAGCAGACGCTGAACCCGTTGCCGAACTTCGGCTACTTCATGCCGTGGTCGCGCAACGACTTCATCGCCAACCACCAGGTGACGGCGGTCAGCTTTACCGGGTCGGGGATCCACGAGCACGGCGTCGACGCGGATATCGGCACCTTCGTCGACAACCTGCTGAACCAGCAGGACCCGGCCGACACGCCGGTGATGAAGGCGTTCCGCACGCAGCAGTGGTCGGATTTCACGTTCTCCACGTTTCTGGCGTGGATCGACAGCATCTTCAACCTGACCGGCGAAGCGGGGCCGATCTCGGGGCACCGGGCGTGAAGCGAAGCGGCGGTTCGCCCGAGCGGGCGACCGCGACGCAGCGCGGCGGCCGGGTGTCGTGGCCGCTCGCCTGCGTCGATGCGTGGCCGTGCGTTACGGCGTTACAGCGTTACGGCTTCACCACCGCAACCGCCGGCGCGCCCGAATCCGTGCCAGGCGCACCGTTCGACCCGTAGGCGGCCTCGGCGCTCTTGCGCTCGGCCAGCCGCTTGGCGGCCAGGCGTTCCTGCGCGGCGACGATGTCGCCCGGATAGTTGTCGCCATCACCGGCGATCGGCTCGTAGCCGACCGATTCGAGGTCGAACAATTCCTGGCGCACCTGCGCACGCGTGAGCGTCGAGTGCGACGACTGCGCGTACGAAGCGGTCGGTGCGGCGAGGAGGGCGGTAGCGGTTGCGGCGACGGTGGCGATGGTGACGATGATGGATTTCACGGTTTCCTCAGACGGTTTCGTTGCGGTTCGGCGCGATGGCGGCTGGCTGAACCGACGAGACAAGTTTAGGAACCCGGATCGGCCGGATAAATGCCGATTCCTGTCCAGCTGTGTTCCTGAATCCGTGACAGTGGGTGAAATACGGCGTCCTTGGTGCCCGGTTTTGGGTGGGTTGATTCGCGTGGAATGCCGATCGATGTGGGGCACGCAGCCGTTCCGTCAGACCGGCTACGCACTCGATGCTCGGCGGGCAGGCGCAGGCCCGCCCGACAATGCTAGTCGTCGAAACGCGGGAATGCCTGTTGGCGCTTCATGTCCTTCAGCCATTCCTTGACGTTCGCCGGATCGTCGAACTCGCGCAGCGTCAGGTTCAGATCATGGATGCTGCGCTGCGTGCCCGCGATGTCGCGCGTGAGCATGCGCATGATGGTATCGGGCGCGACCTTGACCGACGGCGCGATCCCGTAAGTCCGCCGGAATCCGGTCTCGACGTCCTGGATCTCCTGGTCCAGCTCGCGAAGCTGATCTTCCAGGATGCCGTTGTAGCGCGCGAGCCGGTCTTCACCGAGGCCGTTGATCGCGTGCCGGTCGATCTGTTCGATCTCCAGTTGCAGCTCCAGCAGTTGCAGGAGCTTGCCGTTCGCGTAAGCGTGGTTGACCCGCTGCATCAACACGGTCTTGCGTTCCTGTTCCTGGGGATCGGTCTCGCGATCGGGGTGCAGCGCGCTCGCCAGCTTCCGGTAGACCTCGCGGATCGACCGGCTCGCTTCGGCCTGCTCGGCTTCACGCTTGGCCAGCGCGGCCGATTGCCGGGGCGCTTTCTTGCGCTTGGCGCGCTGTGCCTCGCGGGCCGCGTGCTCGGCCATGTCCCGCTCGAACTGCGCGTCCAGTTCGGCCTGCATGCGTGCCATGAGTTCTTCGGGCGACAGCGCGTCGAGATCGTCTTCCGTTGCCACGCCAGGCGTCGACTCCGACTTCGGTTCCGGCTCCGGCTCGGCTGCTGCGTTGTCGCCGTGATCGGCGGCGTTGTGCCGGGCGTGGATGGCCTTCAGCTGCGCGTCGTCGCTGAAGTCGAGCAAGTCGCGCGCCATGTTGGCGATCATCCCGGACAGGGTGTGCTGCTCGGCCTTGCTCAAGCCTTTCTGCAGATACGCGTCGTCGAGCTGATTGAGCAACCGGATCCGCAGCGTGGTCGACGTCTGTTCGAGCGGCAACAGCTCGTCGACGAATTTCTTCTGGAAGGCCGGCATCGCGGCTTCCCACGCGCCGAGCCGCTCGCGCCGCTTCTCGATCTGCTGGACGAGCGTATTGAATGCTTTCTGGGCTTTCGACAGGCTGGCTGCCTCGTGGCCGGGCGCGATGGCGACCGCTGTTCCGCGACGTGCGGTCATGATGACTCTCCTTCGGCTGCGGCAGGACGCGCAGCAGCGCGGTATTTTAACCGCGCCCGACGTGTCTCCCTTGCCCGACAGGGCGCGGCTACTCCTGGAACAACTGCCCCTGCCCGGAGATCACGCGTTCGAAATCGTCGCGCAGGAACGGCAGGATCGCATCGGCGACGGGTTGAAGCTGGCGGCTCAGGTAGAACGCATAGTCGATCGGCGAGCGCATCGTTTCGAGCGGCTCGGGGCCGGCTGTCGTCATCACGTAGCTGATCCAGCCACCGCGCTGATACTGCAGCGGCCGGCCCTGTGCCTGATTGAACTCGTCGGCGATCCGCGCCGCGCGCACGTGCGGCGGCACGTTGCGCTCGTACTCGCGCAGCGGCCGGCGCACGCGTTTGCGGTAGACGAGCTGGTCGTCGAATTCGCCGGCCAGCGTGCGCCGCACGGTGTCGCGGATGAAATCCTGGTACGGCTCACGGCTGAACACGCGCCGGTACAACTCGCGCTGGAACTGCTGCGCGAGCGGCGTCCAGTCGGTGCGCACCGTTTCGAGCCCTTTGAAGACGAGGTCCTCGCCACCGTCGGCCGCCGCCGCGAGACCTGCATAGCGCTTCTTGCTGCCTTCTTCCGCGCCGCGCACGGTCGGCATCAGGAAACGGCGGTAGTGCCGCTCATACTGCAGCTCCAGCGCGCTCTCGAGCCCGAAGTTCTCGCGCAGGTGCGTCTGCCACCAGCGGTTCACCTGCTCGACGAGTGCGCGGCCCTTGGTGCCGGCTTCGTCGTCGTCGTGCGCGCGGCCGAGCCACACGAACGTCGAATCGGTATCGCCGTAGATCACTTCGTAACCCTGCGCTTCGATCAGCTCGCGCGTGCGATGCATGATCTCGTGCCCGCGCATCGTGATCGACGACGCGAGGCGCGGGTCGAAGAAGCGGCAGCCCGTCGAGCCGAGCACGCCGTAGAACGAATTCATGATGATCTTCAGCGCCTGCGACAGCGGCGCGTTGCGCTGCCGCTTCGCATCGTCGCGGCCTTCCCATACACGGCGCACGATATCGGGCAGGCAGTGATCGGTACGCGAGAAACGTGCGCCGAGAAAGCCGGGCACCGACGCGTCGTCGCCGGGATTCGCGAGCCCTTCGATCAGCCCGACCGGATCGATCAGGAACGTGCGGATGATCGACGGATAGAGGCTCTTGTAGTCGAACACGAGCACCGAGTCGTACAGCCCGGGGCGCGAATCCATCACGAACCCGCCGGGGCTGTTCTGCCCCGTCACGTCGCCGAGGTTCGGCGCGACATAGCCGAGCCGGTGCATGCGCGGCAGGTACAGGTGCGTGAAGGCCGCGACCGAGCCGCCGGTGCGATCGGCCGCGAGGCCCGTCACGCTCGCGCGTTCGAGCGCGAAGGACAGCAGGTCGGCCTTGTCGAAAATGCGCGTGACGAGCTCGCAGTCCTTCAGGTTGTAGCGCGCGAGCGCCGGCTTGTCGTGATCGAAGCGGCGCTGGATTTCGTCCATCCGCTGGTACGGGTTGTCGATCGACTTGCCTTCGCCGAGCAGCGCCTGCGACACGTATTCGAGGCTGAACGACGGGAATGTCCACGTCGCGGATTTCAGCATGTCGATACCGTCGAGGATCAGCCGGCCGGCCGCACCCGCGAAGAAGTGGTCGGGCTGCTGGCCGTGCGCGCGCCAGTCGAGCACGCTGCCGCCGCGGCCGAGCTTCAGCGGGATGCCGTATTGCTCCGAATGGGCATGCAGGATGCGCAGGTCGAACTGCACGAGGTTCCAGCCGATCACCGCATCGGGATCGTGTTCGTCGAACCATTCGTTGAGCCGCGCAAGCATCGCGGGCCGGCTGTCGCAGTAGTCGAGGCGGAAGTCGATGGCATTTGCTTCGTCACTGCCGTCCCCATTCGCCGGGCCGAGCATGTAGACCTGCCGTTGCCCGCAGCCTTCGAGCGCGATCGAGTACAGCTCGCCGTGCACGCTGGTTTCGATGTCGAGCGACACGCAGCGCAGCGCCGGGCGATAGCCGGACTCGGCTTTCAGCTCGGCGCTGGCCAGCGTGCCGTCGGGGCCGGGCTGCCCGCGAAATTGCACGCACGCGGTGATGAAGCGCTCCATCGCGTAGCGGTCGGGCGGCTGCACGTCGGCTTCGTAGACGTCGACGCCGGCTGCCGCGAGACGCTTCTGCAGCCCGGACAGATGGCGATAGCGCTTGCAATAGAGGCCGACGACCGGACGCTGCCGGAAGTCGCGCAGCGCGAGCGGGCGCAACTCGGCCTCGCGCTCGCCGGCCAGCGCGCGTTCGGCGAGCGCTTGCTGCTCGGCCGGAATGAACGCGACGGCTTCCTGCGGGCGCAACCGTACGCGGCGCGGACCGTGTTCGGTTGCCAGCCAGAACTCGATCTCGATGCCGGACGCGGTGTCCCGCCAGTGGCGGGTGAGGATGAAACCCTGCTCGAACGCCGTCAAAACACTTGCTCGTGGTGGATGCTCAGGCGGCGGATTTTAGCGCTTGGGCGGGGGGCGTGCCGGAATGGCGTGCGCGATGTCGTGCCCCGGTATCGCGGGCAATGATCGTAAGATTCGGGGTCGATTCAACCAACCAGGCGTCGTTCAATGAAAATCACGATGGATCGTGTCGCACGTGGTGCCGTGCATGCTGTTGTCGCGGCTTGTCTATGGGGAAGCGGGAGCACGCTGTTCGCCGCTCCGAAACTGAAGATACTGCCGGCAGCCCAGGAAGCAGCCTGGATACAGGCAGTCAAGCGGCACCGGACAAAAGATGGGGCAACCGTTGCCGAAGTACTGGCCTATGCGGAGAAAATGAGGCCGCGCGCTTTCAAGGTCGAACGAATCGAAGTCGGTTACAACGGTGCGACCGGTATCGCCGATGCGGTGACGATCGGCTACTGGATCGGATCGAAGCGCACACCGGACGATGTGTATGTCGATCTCGGATATTCGATGTCGCCTGATGGCCGCATCATGCCCGTACCGCCGAACGAGCCTACCGCAACGGCATTGGAGAGCGGACGGAATGCATTTCTGCGCGCTGTCGACGATACATATCGGGACACCTGCCGGTCCGATCCCGATCATCCGCCGGCTTGCTGACCCTCTTCACTCGCCGCCGTCTCCACACGACCTGGATACCCGATACCCGTCGGGTAACGCGGTACGTCGTGCGCGTCGCGTTCATCTCCAACGCGGGTTCGGCGAGCGCGTGAAGTTCGGCGCGCGATCAGGCGACGGCGCGCCGTTGCGTGACGCGCCATTCGGCGTGCGTTGTACGGGAAGGCTTGGGCAGCCAGCGGCGCGCGGCGACCGCGTACGGCTTTTGCGTCACGTATGCGTTGACGGAGAGTTCGAGCGCATCGTCGTCGATGCGGATCTCCCGCGCGACGAAAATCTGCCCTGGTTCGACCCGCATCGCAAACGCTTTACGTGCGTTTGTCAGGATCAGCATGTGCGGCCGATCCGAAGCGACGCGACGTAACGAGCGAATCAAGCGGATGGCAAACGACGCAGCGTTTCGAGCACCGTCGCTGACGGCCGCCGGCCAGCGCCAGCATCATCCCCTTTCGACCGCAGCCCCGGCATCATCCCGACAACAAAGTCGATGAACGCCCGTACCTTGGCCGGCACGTGATTCCGGCTGGGATAGTAGACGTAAAGCGGGAACGTCTCGTCGCACCAGTCCGTCAGCACCGGCTCCAGCGTGCCCGCCCGCAGATGAGTGTCGATCCCGAGGTCGATCACCTGAGCGATCCCGTAGCCAGCAAGGCAGGCGCCGATCTTGGTTCCTGCATCCGTGACCATCAGCTTCCCGCTGACGGCCACCTTCACTTTCTCGTTTCCACGCCAAAACTCCCAATCGAAGGGCCTGCCGGTCGCCGGGTCGATAGCCATGATGCATTCATGGCCATCGTCGACCAGATCCTGCGGCGACCTCGGTCGACCGCGTTGCTCCAGGTACGACGGCGCGGCTACGGTCATAACCCGCGGACTGTACAGCCGGCGGCAGACCAGGGTCGAAACGGTTTGCGGTCCAAATCGAATGGCGAGATCGAATCCATCGCTGATCAGGTCCGGGAGGTCGTTCCGGGTCTCCAGCTTCACGTGAAGCGCCGGGTGATCCTTCATGAACTGGGCCAGCTCCGGCGCCAGCACCAGGCGAGCGAACACGGCATCGCACGCCACACGGAGCGTGCCGTTGACGATCGAGGTCTGGTCAGAGGCGCAGGCAGTTGCCTCTTCAATCCCCTGGAGTAACGGCAGCACCTTGGACAACAGATCATGGCCGGCGTCCGTCACTTCGACGTGCCGGCTGGTGCGATGCACGAGCTTCGCGCGCAGGCGGTCTTCCAGTCGCTGGATCGCACGACTGACCGCTGGTTGAGTCTTGCCCAGACGAGACGCGGCACGGCCGAAGCTCCCGGATTCGGCGATGGCTGCGAGAACCAGCAAGCCGCTGACGAGTCCCCCATCGAGGTCTTCCATGATCCATGTGTTCCTGTAATGGCAGCGATAACCGGGTCGCCGTAGCCGAGGGCGGGGACGATCGCTCACTATACGAGCCGTTCACTACCGAGGGAAGCCAGCCATGACCCAGACCCAAGCCGTCGTCGCTTTGATCGACGATTATTTCAATTTGGCTTATGAGCCGAAGAGCCGTGACTTCGACGCGGTCTTTCATCCGAGCTGCATGATTCAGTGGGTGGATGAAGGCCGGTTGCGCACCCTGTCGTCACAGGAGTATGCGGCACTCATCCATGGGAGGCAGAGCCCTCGAGCGACCGGCGCGCCGAGAGATGAAGCGATCCTGTCGACGGAGAATATCTCGGACAGCCTTTCAACGGCTACCGTGCGGGTGCGAATCGGAAACAAGCTCTTCAACGATCACTTCGTCATGCATAAGGTAGAAGGAAGCTGGCTGATCGCGACCAAGGCGTCCGCTGTCGTGCATACGTTCGACTGAAGCGTCTCGCGGCGGATGCGCATCAATGTCCGGATGCGTGAGCGCGCCACGGAAAGCACGCAAACACCGACCAACGAAAAAGCCCGGGAAACTCATCGATTTGCCGGGCTTTTTACACCATCGAACATTGACTGACTTGAAGCGGGTGCCTGAGGCCAGACTCGAACCGGCATCCCTCAAACATGCCCCTCGTGCTCGATCGCCCGTCCCGGCGACGAACGCGTGGCAACCCTCATCGACGCCCCCGACATCCTCGCCGCCCGCTTCGCCCACATCGCCGTCAATATCGGCACGAGAATCGCCGTCAGGAGGCACGCGGTCGCGACGATCGCCGTCGCGGCCGGCACCATCGGCTTGAACTTCGGAATCATCTCGCCGATGATCGCCGGGTTCGCGACCGCGGCGCCGGCCGTCGACGACGCGGCAAGCCCGGCGGTGCCGTTGCCGCCGCCCAGAAACCTGTCAGCCAACATCAGCGGCACGCCTGTCACGACGATCACCGCGAGCCCGAGCGCGATGCCCGGCAGCCCGCTCTTCGCGATCACGTTGAGATCGATGCCGTTGCCGAGCGCGAAGCCGAAGAACGGGATCAGCGGATGCACGCAGCGCCCGAACAGCTCGCGCAGGTCCTCGTCGAGATTGCCGAGCGTGAAGCCGATCAGGAACGGCAGCACCGCGCCGACGAACAGCCGCGTCTCGAACACCGCGACACCGGCCGCGCCGAGAATCAGCATGCTGACGAGCGGCCCCGATTCGATCGACATCAGCACGAAGGCGCCGGCCTCTTCCTTGCTGCCGTATTGCTGCATCACGGCCGCGTAGAGGCCGCCGTTGGTCATGTCCATCGACGTCGTGATCGCGAGCAGCGACAGGCCCGCGAACAGGCCCGTGCGGATGCCGTCGTCGGGGATGAACTGTGCGGCGATCACGGTCGCGAACCATGCGACCACAAGCTTCGTCGCGAGCAGCGTGCCCGATTTGCGCAGCACGACGCCGGTCGCGCGCAAGTTGATCGTCGCACCCATGCAGAAAAACCAGACGGCGAGGATCGGCACCGTGCCCGCGATCAGGCCGTTGGTGAACGAGCCGAAGTACTTCCCGGCGTTCGGCGCGAACGTGTGCACGCACGCGCCGAGCAGCATCGGGACCAGCATGAGCCCGCCCGGGATGCGGTCGATGGCCTGTTTCAGCTTCACGTCTCCTCCGTGGACGTCAATGCGTCCCGTTGTCGAATGATGTCTGCTGACTGACTATAGGACATGATTCGGAATGCCGTTCCGTTTTTGTGAAAATCGGTGGTAGTCGTATACCCGTAAGACACGATGCTATTGATCCAAAAGGAATTTATCGATCCCGACCGGGGAATCAAAAATCCGGATCGACGTTCCGAATTTGAGGAATGTGTGTTTCAATCTTCATCAGGGCGAGCGTCGGCGCGGGTGCCGGCGGCGTGCCCATTCCCCTCGGAGAACCGGCATGGAAGTGCGGCAGGGCATCCACAGCGAACACGCGAAAACGCTCGACACGGCCGGCCTGCGCCGGCATTTCCTGGTGGAGAACGTGTTCGAGCCGGACGCGCTGTCGCTCACCTACAGCCATATCGACCGCATCATCGTCGGCGGCGCGTGGCCGGCCACGCGGCCGGTCGAGGTGCCGGCGTCGCTCGGCGCCGCGATGGGCGTGAGCCATCTGCTGGAACGGCGCGAAATGGGCGCGATCAACATCGGCGGGCCCGGCTGGGTCGAAGTCGACGGGCAGCGTCACGCGGTGTGCACCGAGGCGGCGATCTACATCGGGCAAGGCGGGCAGGGTGTCGTGTTCGGCAGCGACGATCGAGCGCATCCCGCGAAGTTCTACCTGAACTGCGCACCTGCACACACGGCCCATCCGACACGCACGATCACGCTCGCGCAGGCGTCGCCCGAAACGCTCGGCGATGCGGCCACGGGCAATCGCCGCACGATCTACAAGTTCATCGTGCCCGACGTGCTGCCCACCTGCCAGCTGTCGATGGGGATGACGAAACTCGAGCCCGGCAGCCTGTGGAACACGATGCCATGCCATACGCACGCGCGGCGGATGGAGGTGTATTTCTACTTCAACCTCGCGGCCGACGCGGCCGTATTCCACCTCCTCGGCGAACCGCAGGAGACGCGCCACGTGGTCGTGCACAACGAGCAGGCCGTGATCTCGCCGAGCTGGTCGATCCATTCGGGCGTCGGCACGCAGGCGTACACGTTCATCTGGGGGATGGTCGGCGAGAACCAGGTGTTCAAGGACATGGATCACATCGCCGTGGCCGAGCTGCGCTGACATCATGAAACGCGATACGCCCGATCTTCCTGCCGCCGATATGCGCGCCGCGTTCGCCGGCCTGTTCGACCTGACCGGCAAGGTCGCGATCGTCACCGGCTGCAACACGGGGCTCGGCGCGGCGATGGCCGTGGCGCTCGCGTCGGCGGGGTGCGACATCGTCGGTGCAAACCGGTCGGTGCCCGACGAGACGTCGACGCGCGTCGCAGCGGCCGGGCGGCGCTTCGTCGACGTGCGTGCCGATCTGTCGACGCTCGAGCCGGTCGAACGGATCGTCGGCGGCGCGGTCGATGCGTTCGGTCACGTCGACATCCTCGTCAACAACGCGGGCCTGATTCGCCGCTGCGATGCGCTCGAATTCACCGAAGCCGACTGGGACGCCGTGATCGACGTGAACCTGAAGAGCGTGTTCTTCCTGTCGCAGGCGGTCGCGCGCCAGATGCTGCGGCAGGGGCGCGGCGGCAAGATCGTGAACGTTGCGTCGATGCTGTCGTTCCAGGGCGGCATCCGCGTGCCGTCGTACACGGCGTCGAAAAGCGGCGTACTGGGTCTCACGCGCCTGCTCGCGAACGAGTGGGCCGCGCGCGGGATCAACGTGAATGCGATCGCGCCGGGTTACATGGAGACCGACAACACCGCGCAGTTGCGCGAGGACAGCCGGCGCAGCGACGAAATCCTCGGCCGCATCCCGGCCGGCCGCTGGGGCGTGCCGGACGATCTCGCGGGCGCGGTGGTGTTTCTTGCGTCGCGCGCATCGGACTACGTGCACGGTCATACGCTTGCCGTCGACGGCGGGTGGCTCGCGCGTTGACCGTACCGCACGGCGAACGCGTTATGCTCTCCCGATTCGCATCTCACGGATTCACGGACATGACAGTAACGCCCAGACAGCGCAAGCGCGATCAGGCGAACCCGGAAGTGGGGGGCGGCCATCCGCGGGCCGGCCATTCGGAGGCCGGCGATCCGCACGCGGCCGGCAGCGCGGAGAAAGCCGACTCGGTTGCGGCCGTCGGCAAGGTCTTCACGATCCTCGCCGCGCTCGGCGAACGCCGCGAGATCGGCATCAGCGAACTGTCGCAGCAGCTCGGCATGTCGAAGACGACGGTGCATCGTTTCCTGCAGACGCTCAAGGCGCTCGGCTACGTCGCGCAGGAAGGCGAGACCGACCGCTATCGCCTGACGATCCGGCTGTTCGAACTCGGCAGCAAGGCGCTGGAGAGCGTGGACCTCGTGCGCGAAGCCGATCTCGAGATGCGCCGCATCGGTCAGCTGACGCGCGAAGCCGTGCATCTCGGCGCGTTCGACGAGGACGCGATCATCTACATCCACAAGATCGACGCCGATTACGGCCTGCGCATGCAGTCGCGGATCGGCCGGCGCAATCCGCTGTACAGTACGGCGATCGGCAAGGTGCTGCTCGCGTGGATGGCGCCCGGTGAGGCGCGTGCGGTGCTGGCCGGCGTCGAGTTCCGGAAGTCGACCGCGAAGACGCTCGCGTCGGCGGAAGCAGTGATGAGCATCCTGCCGCACGTGCGGCAGCAGGGCTATGGCGAGGACAACGAGGAGCAGGAAGATGGCCTGCTGTGTCTCGCGGTGCCCGTGTTCGACCGTTTCGATCGCGTGATCGCGGGATTGTCGCTGTCGTTCCCGACGATGCGATGCGGCGCGGATACGAAAGCGCATTACGTCGCGCTGCTGAAGGAAGCCGGGCAGGCGATTTCCGCGCGGCTTGGCCATCGTCCGAAGGCGGCCGGGGTCGAGCAGGCGACGGTCGCACAGGATTGAGCACATGCCGGTAGAGAGCCGGTAAAACGAAACGACAATACGACGTCAAGAACGGATCATGCAGATGAAAATGACGATGCGCATCGGTATCGCGATGCTGGCGATCGGCACGTGCCTGGGCGCGAACGGCGCGCACGCTAAAAACGCAGTGGACTGCGAAAAGCTCAACACCGCAACGAGCGGCCCGGACGACAACTTCCGGCCGCCGGCTTCAGGCACGGTCATCGGCGCGGGGCGCGCGTACTTCTACTCGGCGCCCGATGCGCAATGCGTGACGAAGCGCACCTTCATCATTCCCGGCGATTCGGTGACCGTCTACAAGTCGCACGGGCGCTGGTACAACATCATGTACGTGAACGGCAAGACCGGCGAGGACTTCGAAGGCTGGGTCGAGCAGGGCCGCGTGCGCCTCGACGGTCAATACGGTGCACAGTAAGTAGCCGTCGGCGGCAATGCCGCTACGCCGACACCCACGCACAATCCTGCTTCAAATGCTCCGCCCGCTGCGGTCGCTGATACAGGTAACCCTGCGCGTACTGAATCCCGACCGTATGCAGTGCGCGGTGTTGCGTTTCCGTTTCCACGCCTTCTGCGATGATCTTCAGGTCGTAGTGATGTGCAACGGACGCGATCCCCTCGATCAGCCCCGCGTTACCGCCGTTCAGTTGCGAGATGAACTGGCGATCGATCTTCACGTAGTCGAACGGAAAGCGCGACAGCAGGTCGAGATTGCTGTGATGCGTGCCGAAATCGTCGATCGCGAACTTCGCGCCTTTCGCTCGCAGCGCATGGAAGATCGCGGTGGTCCGCGCATTCTTCTCGAGCAGGATGCGCTCGGTCACTTCGAGCACCAGCGTAAAGCCCGGCGGCAGCGCGCGGATCGCCTCCTCGACGATGGACACGAACCGCGTGCGCTCGAGATCCTTCGGCGCGATGTTGACGGCGATACGCAGCGGCATGCACGGCGTCAGCGCGGATAGTTCCGCCACGGCTGTCCGCAGCACGAATTCGGTCACTTTCGGCAGCACCGCGCTCGATTCGACCTGCGGGATGAACACGGCCGGGCTGATGGCCCCCCACTTGGGGTGGTGCCAGCGCAGCAGCGCCTCGACGCCGACGGTCCTGCGCGTCTCGACATCGACGATCGGCTGGTACACGACATGGAGCTCGTCGCGCCTGAGTGCGTTACGCACGGCCTTCAGCATCAGTCGGCGCGGCGCCATCGCGAGCAGGTAGGCCGCCATCACGAGGCCGTCCGCCAGCAGCACGATCGTGATGGCGATCAGCCGGTAGTGCTGCCGGACCTGCGACGCGTAGTGCGTGGATGCGGCAACCCGCACCGTGAACGGCCAGCGGGGCGACACGAGCGTGCTGCCGCCCGCGGGTTCCGTGGCCGACTCCGGCGTGAACTTCCCGTGCTGGTCGAGATGGCCCGAACCCGCGATCGACAGCGTCGCGGTTTCCGTTCCGTAGCGGGCGCCGTGCGCGAGCGCGTCGGCCACGTAGTCGCCTTCGATCAGGTAGAGCACACCCGCGCCGGGTGCGGTCGCGTAAAACACGGGCAACACCGGGATACCTTGCTGGAACGGCGTCTGGCGCAGCAGCGTGACGAGCGTCGAGCCCGGTTCCGGCTCGTGGGTATACGCGCCGAGCGGCAGGTCGATCGCCCCCAGCGCCGACGAGCACATGACACGGCCCTCGTGCACCAGCGCGACGGCGCGCAGATAGCGCAGGCGCGTCCCTATCTCGGCGAGCGTCCGGAATACCGCCGGGCATGGCCGCCCGACGAGCGCGGTCAGTTCGTCCACATGCCGCAGGCGCGCACCGTCCAGGATGCGGTCCACCGAGGCCACGATGTCGTTCGCGATGACGCGTTCATGCTCGGTGACGGTATCGCGCGCGTAGCGGTCGGCAGGCGCGATAGCAAATGCCGGTACGAGCACGCAAACGATTACGGCGGCGAAAAAGGCAACCCGCGGCCATGCGCCGCTGCGCTGAAAAACGGCCTTCGAGCCTGGCGTGAACGCTGACATTCCCGCGGTCGCCTTTGGTGTTGTGTGTACGGAGAGGCGAGTCGAACCGGTCGATACACCCACGGCGTGCATGCGTCATGCCGGGTTCTGGCCATGCACGATGCGTGCCGGTATCGCAATGCGATCGATGCTGCGACCGCGGCGGGCATCTGCGGCAGCCCCGTCACAATCGGCCAATCATTCCGGCGGCTGGCCGCTACGAGCATGTGCATGCAGCGCATGTATATCGACGTAATACACCGAAAAAACCCCGGCCGCATGGTCTTGCGGCCGGGACGAAAAAACACCGTCTCTTGGCACGAGGATGGTGCGCGGCAAGTATAAGATGTGACGAGAGATTGTGAAATATCGTTATTCAACGATTGGTGTAGTTTTGTCATTGCGTCTCGACAGGAAACATTCTTTCGGGATGCTGTCTTCGTCGACCTGCCGGCGGCCCACGATCGGCCGCCGCGCGATACGGTCGCACGTCTTGCGGGAGCGCCGGGATGGAAGAAAATACCGCGCCCACGGTCACCATGACCGATGGCGCAGCCGCGGCCGACGGCGGTTCGCTGTGGATCCAGATTGCCGTGAACGGGCAAACCCGTAACTACGTGCTCGACCGCGCGCTCGCCTCGCGCGGCACGTCACGCTACGACACCATCAGCAGTGGACATGGTCCGCTTTCGAAAGGGGAACGAAAGGAATTGCTCGCGCTGCTATGCAGCATTGCCGACCCCGCGATGTGGGCCGGCATGGTCGGCACGTTCGTGCAGGTGCTGCAGGCGTCTGAAGGTGAGTGAACGATACGGCGCCGGCGCGTCGCGCGGGCCGCGATTCAGAAATCGTTGCGCATCTTGCGCATCAGGTCGCCGGCCGACTGGTGCGTATCCACCGCGGTGAGCACGTCGGTCAGGAACCACGGCAGGTTCAGTTGCGTATTGGCATCGCTGACGCATACACGGATGGGCGGCGCCTTCGACGACGCGCGGGCGTCATGCGTGGCGTCGCGGGACGGCACGCAGTTTTTTGCGTGCGCTTGAACGGGCGCCGGCTCGGCGCTGCCGGACGGCGCACCGGCGGCGGCCGGCAAGCTGACGGCGGCCAGCAGGGTCAGGACAGCGACAGCAGCAACGCGTTTCATGGGATTCTCCGGCGATGCTCGTTCGACCGCGCGGGCGGACGCGAGTTCGTCGGCGGCTCGCTGGCGCGCTGCACTCAGCCGCGCGCGACGTTCGCTGCCCGCGCCGGTTGCCGGCTGCGCCACTGCTGCGGCGATTCGCCGGTCCAGCGCCGAAAGGCGCGCGTAAAGGCGCTGTGTTCCGAATAGCCGAGCAGCCAGGCGACTTCCGCGAGCGTCAGCCGCGGATCGTTCAGGTGGTCGATCGCGAGCCGCCGTCGCGTGTCCTCGCGCAGCAGCCGGAAGTTGAGCCCGAGTTCGGCGAGGCGTCGATGCAGCGTGCGAGACGACACATGCAGGTCCGCGGCAATCTGTTCGAGGCTCGCTTCGCCCTGCGTCAACAGGCGCGCGACGGCTTCGCGCACCGACTGTTCGAGATCGTCCGTCTGCCGCAGCTCGGCAAGCAGCGCGCTCGCCTGGCGTTCCATCATCTGCAGCAGGGCGTCGTCCGGCTGGCGCAGCGGCTGCGTGAGCAGGTGCAGCGGGAACGCCAGGCGGTTCACCGGCTGGCCGAATCGCACCGGGCAGCCGAAATAGTCGATGTACGGTTGTTCGTCGCCGGGTGACGGGTGCACGAAACAGACCTCGTCGGGCCCGTGATGCGTACCGGTGATGTTGCGTGCGAACTGGACGATGGCCGTCAGCGCCACTTCATCGACGAGCGGGCCGAGCGGCTCCGGCGCGTCATGCCATTCGATCGCGACCGACGTCGCCTCGACCCGCACTTCCATGCGCGCGACGTTCGCGATCAGGTGTTCGTATTGCTGCCAGCGCGCGAGCGCGGCGCCGGCATCGCGGCACGCATGCAACGCATAGCCGAGCGCACCGAGATGGGCGGGCGTGATTCGCTGGCCGACGTGCAGGCCGAGCAGCGGATCGTCGAGCGCGTGCACCGCGCATTCGAGCAGGCGCCGCCAGTGAGCACTCGCGTACAGCGTGAGCCCGCGATCGTCCTCGGGCGGCCGCGCCTCGCCGAGCACGCGCGCGGCATCCTTGCCCTGCTCGGACAGATAGTCGAACAGCAGCCGCACGTAGGTGCTCGAGTAGTAGACGCGCTGCGTCGATAGCGGGGAGGCGGCGGGCATGGCGGAAAGTGTCAAGTAATCGTCGGCAAGTGTCAACGCGCGGCGACCCGTGCGCGACCATACTGCCGGTCAGTTCTTGATCGAGGCCGCGAACATGCCGACCGAGTTGATGACGTGGCTCCACGCGTTCCTGGGTAACGACGTGGACTGGAAGCAGGTGCTGCTGATCGGCATGACGCCGGTCTTCCTGATCGCGTTCGCGATCGAATACGCGGTGATGGCCGGGCGCGGCCGCCGCGAGCCGTTTCGCTGGAAGGAGATCGTCGCGAACCTGTCGCTCGGCGCCGGCTATCAGGTGGCCGAGACCGTGATGGGGCTCGTGTTCACGGGTGCGATCTTCGCGTGGGTCTACCGGCACCGGCTGTTCGACGTGCCGGTGAACGGCTTCACGATCGTGCCGATCTTCGTCGTCGTGGAGTTCTGCTACTACTGGTTTCATCGCACGTCGCATCGCGTGCGCTGGTTCTGGGCCGCGCACGTGCCGCATCACAGCGGTGAAGTGATGAACTTCACGACGGCGATGCGGCAGTCGCTGCTGAACGCGTTCGTCGGCGTGTTCGTGTTCTACCTGCCGCCGGTGTGGCTCGGCATCCCGCCCGCCGTCGTGCTGTTCCTGCTCGCGGTCGATCTCGCGTACCAGTATTTCGTGCATACCGAAGCGATCGGGCGGCTGCCGCGCTGGTTCGAGTACGTGTTCGATACGCCGTCGAACCATCGCGCGCATCATGGCCGCAATCCGCGTTACATCGACAAGAACTACGGCGGCGTGCTGATCATCTTCGATCGCCTGTTCGGCACGTATGTCGAGGAAACCGAGCCGGTCGACTACGGGATCACGCAGCAGATTCGTTCGTATAACTTTATGGTGTTGAACCTGCACGAATTCGTCGACATGTGGCGCGACGTGTTCGCGCCCGGGCCCGTCCTGCAGCGGCTGAAGCACCTGTGGATGCCGCCCGAATGGGAGCGGACGGGGCATCGGCCGATCCATACGTGGAGTGTCGAGCGCAAGGGCGAGGAGGAGGCCGCGACAGCATCGCGTGCCATGTCTGATGAGGAGGCGTCGGCGCAAGGGCGCAAGATCGTACAAGCCGCGGGTACGCGATCCGGCTAACCTGCGTGCTTTCCTCGGCGGAAGGCGCGGCGGGCAATGACGAAGAAAGTATTCTGGGACGATCCCTACCGGACCACGCTGGATACCGTCGTCAGCCACGTCGACGGCGATCGCGTGCGGGTGGACGCCACCATCTTCTTTGCGTTTTCGGGTGGGCAGGAGAGCGACGCGGGCTCACTGGGCGGCTATCCGGTCATCCAGGCCGACAAGCAGGGCCTCGACATCGTTTATACGCTGCCACGCGATCATGCGCTGAGCGTCGGGGATCGCGTGACCTGGCGCATCGATTGGGCACGGCGGTACCGGCTGATGCGTCTGCACTTCGCGGCCGAAATGGTGCTGCAGCTGGTCTATCGGCTCAGGCCCGGCATCGAGCGCATCGGCGCGCATATCGGGCAGGACAAGGCGCGCATCGACTTCGCGAGCGACACGAGCGTGGCGCCGCTGTTTCCCGAGATCGAATCGGCCGCGGCCGACCTGTCGAAGCGCGACCTGCGCATCGTGACCGATTTCAGCGATGTCGACGCGCAACGCCGGTTCTGGCGTGTCGACGGCTTCGCGACGATGGCGTGCGGCGGCACGCATCCGGCGTCGACCGGCGAGATCGGCATGCTGACGCTCAAGCGCAGGAATACCGGGAAGGGCAAGGAGCGGATCGAGGTCATGCTGGTCGAGCCGGAGAGCGCCGGCGGGTAGCGGGGCGAGCGGGTTGCGTGATGCTCGGGAGGGCCCGCCCGAAAGGCGGAATGCCGTCGCCGATACGTGATTCGGCGAAGCCTTTGTTCCGCACATGTATATTGACGCTCCATGCATCGAATGGCCGGCGATTCCGCATGGCTTCGTTTGCAGGTCACCCTGCGACGCCTCGCCGACTGTCCGGGTCGCGGCGCTCGCGGTGAAACATCCCGCGCAAGCATAAAAACAGCGAACATTCCGAGCCCGCGCATGAGCGATACCGAAATCGTATTTAAATTGAACGTGGAAGACGTGGTCCACGCTTACCGTCTGAATCTCTGGCGCAGATACAACTGGAAATATCTGCTCAAGACATTCGCGATCGTGGTGATCGCGTACATCGTCCTTTTTTTCGGTGGCTTCCGGGTGGTAACCGGCGCCTTGCTGGAATGGCGCAATGTATGGTGGATAGCGGGAATCGCGGCGGTGGTTACAATCGGCGTGCCGCTGCTCAACCATCTGATGTTGCGCCGTGTCGCTCACAAGATCTATAGCCAGCAGAAAACACTCCACCAGCCGCACACGGTCATCTGGCGAAGTGACGGTTTCATCGTCGAATCCCCGACGTCGCACGAGGAATTTCGCTTTGCAGATCTCATTCACTGGAGTGAAGATCGTGATGCGATCCTGCTTTATCAGTCGGTGCTGATGTTTCGCTTCATACCGAAGCGGGTGCTGGCGGAGCCGCAAGTGGCCATCCTGCACCAAACGCTGCTGCAGAACGGTGTCCGCAAGATCTAGCAGCCGGTGAGCGCATGCTGAAACCCGGACGCATTGCGTCGTCCAGGCTTCGAACGGGTTCGTCGCAGGAGGCGTATCCCGCGTCACGTCACTGATACCCGTAACACTGCCTCAACCCCGCGTAGTCGTAGAAGTGGCTGCCCGGCGCGATTTTCGCGCCGTCGCACGCGGCCTGGAAATCCGTTTCGCGCTCGTTGTACAGCATCTTCACGATGAGGCGCGAGCCGTTGCGATAGACATCCCATTGCATGTTCGCGGCCATCGGCGACACTTGATCACCGCGCCACGGATTGTTCGCGTACGTGTACGTCTGCGCGTGCGGCGTCGGCACGAACACGTTCTTCAGGTTCATGATCGACGCGAACGGAATCACGATCTCCGCATGCGTGAAGCGCAGCTTCGCGGCGCGGGTCAGGTCGCCGCGCGCGATCGCATCGACTTCGCCGAAGAAATCGTCCTGCAGCACCTTCGCCATCCGGTACGTGACGGGGTTCGCTTCCTGGATGCCGGGCCCCTTCTGGTAGTAGTCCTCGGCATCCTGCAGATACGCGAGATACTGCGCCTGCTCCGCGCCGATGTACTTCTCCATCGTGACGCCGCCGGTTTCCGCCGTCATCGCGGGCGCGACCTGCAGCAGGTTGTACAGCACGTTCACCGCGTCGACGGCCGTCGTGATCTTGGTCTTGCCGTCGCCCTTCAGCGTGTTGGTGAACTTGCCGTCCGCCGACGTGAATGCATAGGTGCCCGTGTTCGCGAACGTGTAGCCGTCGGTGCCGAGCTTCGCGATGAAGGCCTGCGACACGAGCGCGGACAGCACCGTTTGCGCGACGTCGGCCGCCTGCGGCGCGGCCTTGATCGCGTTGAGCTTCGCGGCCACCGTCGCGTCGTTCGCATAGGCCTGGTATGCCTGGCTCGCCTGATAGGTCGTGTAGTACGGGTTGCTTGCGTCGGTCACGAGATCGGTGGCCGGCTTCAGCGCGTGGAAATACAGCAGGAAGCGGTTGGTGCCGGCCGGCTGCGCGACCGGCGCGTTCGCGGGATAGCCGGACGGCGCGGCGGGCAGCGTGATCGCCGAGGCCAGTGCCGGCTGCGCGGCCACGAGCGACGCGGAGAAATACGTCGAGCTGTCGACCGCGCGATCCTGGCCGGAGTTGACGACGACGACCTGCCGGTTGCCGCCCGCAAACAAGGCAGGCAGCCGCTGCGCGAGACGTACGGCGAGCTGCTGGTGTTCGCGGATGCCGGTTTGCGTGAGATTGCCGTACCCGGGCGTCGAGATGCCCGCCACGCCATAGCCGAGCAGCGCATTGGCCTTCATCATCGCGTACGTGTCTGCCTTGAGCTGCGCGCCGAGCGCGGTCAGTGCGCCGTCGGCCTCGGCCTTGACCAGCATCGCGTAGATCGCGCCGTCGTACTTGAAGCCCGACAATCCACGCGAGCCGTGGCGCGCGACGAGTTCCGTATAGACGGGCGCGTAGCCGGCGGGCGGCGCTTCGTACGTCGCGGCGTCCTGCTGCGGACGGTACGGTGTCTTCGTCTGGTAGTAAGTCGCGGGTGTCGGCTTGGGCTGAGGCTGCGGTGCGGGCGTCGAGCCGCTGTTGTCGGCAGAAGCCGCGGGTGGCGTCGAGTCGTCCCCGCCGCAAGCGGCGAGCAGCAGGCAGGTAATCGCGAGGGCGGTGGCGGTGCGGATCGGGCGTGTCATCGTGGCGTGCAACGGGCGGGACGATGCAGGTTCGCGTCGTCCCGTCTCCGGGAGTGATCGGTCAAGCCCGGAAGTGTTGCAAGCGACTTTGACAGCAGAATGTCATGATTCGGTCGGGCAATCGTCGGATTGCCGCCGAGTCGCACCTGGCCGGCCAACGCCGGCCCGTGTGCCGGCGTTCAGTGCAGGCCGGCCGATGCGATCGAGCGAACGGTGTCGGTGATGTTCACGCAGCGCGACAGGCCGAAATGCTCGGCTTCGCGGCGCTCCGGCTCGCTGCTCGCAATGGCCACCGCGCGTTCGGGCGGCACGCCGAGCGCCTGCAGCGCGACGTCGAAGGGATGCTGGTTTGATCCGGAGTCCTGCTGATTGGCGTCCGTGACGACGACCGAGAAGCGGTCGAGGTTCGCGCGGCCGAACTGGCCTTCGAACATGTCGCTGAGCCGTGCGGCCGGCAGCGTCGTGACGAGACCGAGTCGATATCCTTCTTCCGATGCTCGATCGAGCCACTGGATGATCGCATCGCGTTGATGGCGCGATTCATGCGAATCCGGTGTTGCTTCGATTTGCGCGAATGCTGCGTCGAGACGGGTGACGATGGCTTCGATAACCACGGTGATTCCTCTTCAGAGACGTGATGATCCGTTCGCCGACGGGAATGCCACACACCTTAGCGTCGATCCGGAAAACGCGACCAATTAATATTTATATCCGACCCATACGATTTGACTAATGAATGGGGCGACGAGCCAATGTGGGCGTGGGATGCGTGTCGCACGGTCTATGCCGCGCGAATCGCATCGCATCGACGGCCTTCGATGTGATGCACCGGATTCGCGCACGCGCTGAATGCACCGCGCATGTGCAAATGAAAAAACGGCATATCGAACGATGCACGCCCGATATGCCGTCTTGCGAGGCTGCGTGTGAATCGACGCGATCAGTGCAGCTTGATCGACGGCTGGTTGCGGCTTTGCAGCCAGTGGCTCAGCGACTGGAACAGCGCACGCTTCACGCCGACCACGCTGAACAGGTGCTTGCGATACAGGAACTTGTACAGCCCGATCGCGGCGAGCCCGTCGACGATCAGCGAGCGCGAACGCACACTGATGTCGGCCTGGTACACGGCGCCCGCATGCCCGAGCGACACGACGGTGCCTGCATCGCGGAACGTGAAGGCGGTTACCGGCTTGCCGGCGACGCGCCGCGCGAACGCGTTGACCAGGTACACGGCCTGCTGATAAGCGACCTGCGCACGCGGCGGCAGGAAGCCGTTCGCGCCGCCCGTCGGGCAGGCGGCACAGTCGCCGAATGCATACACGTGCGGATCGTCCGGCGTCTGCAGCGTCTCGGTCACGATCACCTGGTTCGAACGATTGAGCGCGATGTCGCCGATCTGCCGCAGGAACGCGGGGCCCGCCACGCCGGCCGCCCAGATCGTGATGTCGCTTGCGAGCCGTTCGCCGGTCGAGGTCGTCACGGCATCCGCGCCGACTTCCGCCACGCGGGTATCGGTCAGCACGTCGACGTTCAGCGCGCGAAGCTGCGCGTGCATCTTGCCGGACAGCCGCTCATCGAGCGCCGGCAGGATGCGCGGGCCGCCTTCGATCAACCGGATGTGCACGTCGCGCGCGGACACCAGCGCCTTGAAGCGGTACGTCGTCAGTTGCTGGATCGCATCCCGCAATGCCGCTGCCAGCTCGACGCCCGTCGCGCCCGCACCGATCACGTTGATGCAGATCGGCGCCGCGCGCCGCGCGGGCTGCTGCTCGGCCAGGTGATTCGCCTTCGTGCAGGCCGCGAGGAACTTCCGGCGGAAATCCTCGGCCTGGTCGAGGTTTTCGAGCGGCAGCGCGTGGCGCGCCGCACCCGGCACATTGAAGAAGTTCGTCACGCTGCCGACGGCGAGCACGAGATCGTCATAGCCGAGCTCGCGCTGCGGCAGGATTTCCGTGCCGTCCGCGTCCTGCACGGCTGCGATCGTCGCCGTGCGTGCCGCGCGGTCGACCTGTTGCAGCGCGCCCTGCACGAAGCGGAAACCGTGGCGCTTCGCTTGCGCCGCGTATTCGATCGTGTGCGAGGCCGGGTCGCGATGGCCCGATGCGGCTTCGTGCAGCAGCGGCTTCCAGAAGTGCGTCGGATAGCGGTCGACGAGCACGACTTCGGCTTGCCCGCGGCGTCCGACCGTATCGCCGAGACGCGTGGCGAGGTGCAAGCCGCCGGCGCCGCCGCCGACGATCACGATGCGCGGCAGGCGCGGTGCGCGATCCGTTGCAAGGTTGGGCGTGGTGTTGTCCATGTTGGGCTCCCGCTGAATGACGATTCGGATGACATTGCTCAAGAACCGACGATATAGTTTTGAACCTACACGAACAATTTAATGTTTATAAGCGACTCATATGTATTCACTTATAGGAAAGACCGCGACGTTCCGGCAGCTGAAGGCGCTGGACATGATTGCGCGGCTCGGCAGCGTGTCGCGGGCGGCCGAGGAACTGAACCTGACGCAGCCGGCCGTGTCGCTGCAGGTGCGCCTGCTCGAGGAGGCGGTGGGCGCCGCGTTGCTACAGCGGGTGGGGCGCGGCGTGCAGCTGACCGCGGCCGGCGAGATCGTGTCGCGCTATGCGCGCGAGATCCTGCATCTGTGGAGCGAGGCCGGCGACGAAGTGGCCGCGCTGACGGGCGATCTCGGCGGCACGCTGCGGATCGGCGCGATCACGACGGCCGAGTACCTGATTCCGCCGCTGCTCGTGAAATTCACCGCGACGCGTCCGCATGTGAAGACTTATTTCAAGGTTGGCAATCGCGACGACATCATCCGCATGCTCGCCACGCATGAAATCGATCTCGCGGTGATGGGCAGCGCGCCGAAGGAACTGCGCACGCATGCGGTCGAGTTCGCGAAGCATCCAATGGTGTTCGTCGCGGCGCCCGGCCATCCGCTGATGCAGCGCAAGCGCGTCGCGCTGAAGGATCTCGAATCCGCGCACCTGCTCGTGCGCGAACGCGGCGCGGGCACGCGCTCGACCGTCGAGAGCCTGTTCAAGAACGCGGGTTACCGGTTCCATGTGGGCTCCGAACTGTCGAGCAACGAGGCGATCAAGCAGATGGCCGAAGCGGGGCTCGGCGTGGCGTTCCTGTCGTTGCACGCGTGTGCACTCGAACTGCGCACCGGGCTGCTCGGGCAACTGCCGTTTCCCGGCAATCCGATCGAGCGCGAATGGTATGTGGTCACGCTCGCCGACCGGCGGATCTCGCAGGTCACGGGGCTGTTCCGCGATTTCCTGATCAAGCAGGGCGCGCCGGTGATCGACGGCGCGACGGTGGCGCCGCACGAGCGGCGGCGCAAGTAGGCGGATGCGTTGACCGGCCGGTCAGACGAGCCCGAAGTCGTCGTTGCTGTCGGGGATCGACGCGAGCAGCCGTTCGAGCCGGTACCAGCCGACGATGCGCAGGCACCAGGCGGCGATCGGGGTGCGGTTGCTGCGGGAGTGGGGCCCGGATGACGGACGGGTGGCGGCGGAACGCGAGCGCGCGGTGAACGCTGCGCGTTGCGCAAGGCACTGATGGGGCATGACGGTCTCCGTAGGTGTCGGATGGGGCCATCGTAAGCGGCGCGGCGCCCGCCGGCGCACACGCAAGGATGGCCCTGAGCAGGAACGGATGATCTTTTTCTGCTCGCCCCGGGCGCGTTGCCGGCAGGCCCGGCAGACCGCCCGAAAACGCGTCACAATGCGCGTTCGACATCCCGATCCACTGGAGGAAGGCCATGAGCGATGCGATTCTCGCGGCGCCGACGGACAACGGCGTCCCGGTCAGCCTGCGCTCGAGCCGCGGGCTCGGCTGGCAGGGCTTCGGCGCGTCGCTGCTGGAAATCCGCGCGGGCACCTACCGGATTCCGGCGGCCGAGCATCACCGGATCGGCGTGCATATCGGGTCGCCCGTTCGCGCGGATTGCGTGTGCGACGGCGAGCGCGTGTCGCGCATCCAGGCGCATGGCGACGTCGACGTGATTCCGGCCGGCTTGCCCGGCCAGTGGACCGACAGTGCCGACTGCCAGATCCTCCATATCGCACTCAGCGACACGTTCGTGCGGCGGACCGTCGAACAGCTCGAACTGAAGCCGTCGCAGGGGCAGATCCGCCGCCGGCTGCAGGTGCGTGACCCGCGCCTGCAGCACATCGCGTGGGCGATGGCCGCCGAACTCGAAGCGGAAGACGCGTCGGATCCGCTCTACGCGGAAAGCCTGTGCACGGCGCTCGTCGCGCGGCTGGTCGACGGCCAGCCGGCGTTCCGCGAGCGCCGCCGCACGCTCGCGCCGAAGGCGGCCGCGCGCGTGATCGACTATGTCGAAGCGAACCTCGACCGGCGCATGACGCTGGCCGAACTCGCGGCGCTCGTGTCGATCAGCGTGCCGCATTTCAAGGTGCTGTTCCGCGAAACGCTCGGGATGCCGGTGCACCAGTACGTCGTGCGGCGCCGGGTCGAGCGCGCGAAGGCGTTGCTGCTCGAAGGCCGGCTCAGCATCAGCCAGATCGCGCTCGAAGCCGGGTTTGCGCATCAGAGCCACATGGCGAACTGGATGAATCGCGTGCTGGGTGCGACGCCGACCGAGATTGCGCGGTCGGGGGCAAGGGGCGGGCTGCGGCTCGCGTATGACGGCGAGGAGGGTGCGAAGCCTTCGCGTCGCTAGCCCCGGCTTCGCGGCGGGGACGGCGCACGGCGCGATCGGTGCGCGCCCCTCATCCCGTCATCCTTTCCTGCTGTATTCATCCCTCCGTGCGCGCCGTTCCCGCCGCCCAACCTGACAATCACGACACTTTCATCCCCCAAGGAGCGAATCGTGTTCGTGATCTTCGGCGCATCCGGCAACGTCGGCCAGTCGACCGTGACGGCCCTACGCAACGCCGGCCATCCCGTGCGCGCGGTGCTGCGCGACGCACGCCATCGTGAGCGTTTCACGCAGCTCGGCTGCGACGTCGTAATCGCCGAGCTGACGGATGCGAACGCGGTCGCGCCGGCGATCGATGGCGCGCGGGCCGTGCAGATCCTGTGCCCGGTGCCGGTCGCCGACCCCGATCCGGCCGCGACGATGACGCGGACGATCGACGTCGCCACCGCCGCGCTCGCCGCCAACCCGCCGCCGGTGCTGCTCGCGCTGTCGGACTACGGCGCTGAGCGTGACGGCAATACGGGCATCACCCGGCTGTTTCATCACTTCGAGGAGCGGCTGAAGACGATCCCGACGCAGCTGACGCTGCTGCGGTCGGCCGAGCATCTGCAGAACTGGACGCGCATCCTGCCGGTCGCACTCGGCACCGGTGTGCTGCCAAGCTTTCACCATCCGGTCGGCAAGGTGTTCCCGACGGTCTGGGCGCCCGACGTGGGCGTCGTTGCGGCGCGGCTGCTGCTCGATGCGCCGGAAGGCGGCAACGGGCCGCGTATCGTCAGTGTCGAAGGGCCGCGGCGGGTGAGTGTGACGGCGATCGCCGATACGCTCGGCGCGGCGGCCGGCCGGGCCATCGTCGCGCATGAACTGCCGCGCGAGACGTGGGCCGCGACGCTGCTGCGTGCGGGCCTCAGCGAACGCCATGCGCAGTTGATCATCGATCTCTACGACGTGCACAACGCGGGGCAGATCGACGTCGAGGAGGGTGTGTCGGAACGGCTTTACGGCACGACGACGCTGACCGATGCACTCGCACAACTGGTGCGCCAGCACGCTCGGTAACAGGTGCGGCGACCCGCGTTGCGCATCACGCCGGTTGCCGCACCTTGTTCAGGATAGCGTATGAAAGCGACCCGATCACGATCCCCCAGAACGCGGAGCCGAGCCCGAGCCACGTCATGCCCGACGCGGTCGCGAGGAACGTGATCAACGATGCTTCGCGGTGGTTCTCGTCGTCGAAGATCCCGTGCGTGTTCGCGCCGATCGCACCGATCAGCGCGAGCCCCGCGAGGATCGCGACGAACGCTTTCGGCAGCGCGAAGAACACCGTGACGATCGTGCCCGCGAAGAGCCCGCCGATCAGGTAGATCGCCCCGTTCGCGAGCCCGGCGATGTAGCGCCGGTCCCGGTCTTCGTGCGCATCCTTGCCGGTGCAGAGCGCGGCCGTGATCGCCGCGACGACGATCGTGATCCCGCCGAAGCACGCGACCACGAGCGAAATCACGCTGGTCGCGGTGATGATCGGCCGCGCGGGCGTGTGATAGCCGGACACGCGCAGGATCGTCATGCCCGGCAGGAACTGACCGGTGAGGCTGACGACCACGAGCGGCAGCGCGAGGCTGAGCGTCGTGCCGAGCGTCCATTCGGGCGCGATGAAGATCGGGTGCGCGAGGCTCGCCGACACGTTGCCGAGATGCGTCATCCCGAGCAGCGTCGCGAGCGCGGCGCCCGTCAGCAGCACGAGCACGATGCTGTAGCGCGGCAGCAGGCGCTTGAAGATTACGTAGGCGGCGATCATCCCGAACGCGAGCGCGGGCTGTTCCGACGCGGCGGCGAACGCATGCGTGCCGAACGGCAGCAGGATGCCGGCCATCATCCCGCACGCGATGCCGCGCGGAATGTGGCGCACGAGCCGGTCGAAATAGCCGGTCACGCCGATCAGCAGGATGATCAGCGCGGCCGCGATGTACGCGCCGACGGCCTGGTTGAGCGTCAGTTGCGGAAACAGGCCGACGAGCAGCGCGGTGCCGGGCGCCGACCACGCGGTGATGACCGGCACCTTCAGCTTCCAGCTCGCGAACAGGCCCGATACGCCTGCACCGATCGAGATCGCCCAGACCCACGACGACACCATCGCATTCGACGCATGGGCTGCCTGCGCGGCCTGGAAGAAGATTGCGAGCGGGCCTGCGTAGGAAATCAGTACCGCGAGAAAGCCCGCGGTAATCGCGGAAACGGACCAGTCGTTGCCGATCGCGCGGATTGCGCCGGGCGGGGTGTTCGGTTGCATCGTCGTGGGGCGTGCGGCGCGGGGCCGGGAGCAGAGCCGGAGCGAATGATTGTTGGAAGCCCCGGACGAGCCGTCATTCTGGGCATTGCCGACGCAATTGGCAATGCGCGGGTGGGAGCAGGAATGTTGGCGTTTCGTAAGGAATGTGCGGTGGGGCGGACGAATCGTCGGCTCCGCCGAACGTCACGTACTGATCTGCAGCACCTTGTCGACCACTGCCACCTTCACACCGCTGCCCGTCGACAACGACGCCGTGCCCTGGTCGAATGGATGCACGGGCGTATCGGTCGGCGTCCACGCATGGCGCGCGAGCAGTTCGCGATACCCGCCGCGAATCACGAAGCCGCCGCACTTCTGCGCGTACGCATCGCGTCGCATCCGGTACGCACGCGGCAGGTCGTACCACGGCAGCTTCGGCAGGTCGTGATGGACGAGGTGATAGTTGTTGTTCAGGTACAGCAGCCGCATCGCGAAGCCGGCTTCATTGATCGCGATGCGCGCCTTCGGATGCGGCGCGGCGCGGTGCTCGTATAGCGAGCGGATCATCGCGATCGACAACGCGGGCCACGTGATCACGAGCAGGTAATACCACCACGGCACGCCGATCGCCCATTGCAGCCACGCGAGCAGCGCAACCACGCAGGCGATATGCATCGCCCACATCGGCAGATAGCGGAAGTCGCCGCGACGAAACGCGGCGACTGCATCGATACACATTGCAAAGATGCTCAGCGGCGGCCCGGCGATGAAGCGTCCGATGAACGTCTTGCGTGCGACCGTCAGCACGCGGCGCCAGCGCGGCAGCTGTGCCCAGCGTTCGCGCGTGACGTAGTTCGTTTCGGGATCGACGCCCGGCACGGTCAGGTCTTCGTCGCGATGATGGTCGAGATGCGTGTCGCGATACAGCGTGTACGGATACCAGACCGTCAGCGGCGGATAACCGAGCAGCTTGTTCACGAGGGCGGAGCGTGTCGGGTGGCCGTGCAGCAGCTCGTGCTGCAGCGACAGGTGCCACGCGCCGAGCAGGATCAGCGGCGGCGTCGCGGCCGCGAGCGACAGCGTGCCGTCGCGCACGAGCAGCAGCACGGCGAGCCAGCCGCCGTAGATGGCGGCGACCAGCAGCCAGGTCGGCCACTCGGTGCGGGCGGTGAAGCGGGTGTCGAGCGCGGCGATCGCACGCGCGTGGTCGACGTCGAAGTATTCGGCCATGGCGTTGAGGCGGATTGAACGGGCAGTGCGGGGAACGAGCGGTTGAACCGGTGCGCTCGGCCCGGTGCGCAGGTGTCTCGCGGATCACGGTCGGCCTGTCCGCTATCACGCGCAATGGCGATGCTCGGGCAGGCATCAGGACGGTACCGGGATCGCGCCGCGCGGCCAACCAATCGATTCGCATTTGCTTATCGTCGCGGGGCCGATAAGCTTCGGGCGTGCTGCGCCACGTTCAGCCCCCGTTTTACCGAGATCGAACCGGGTTCCGCTGCATGAGCGTCGATGCGTAGAATGCCCGCATGAGCTCATGGATCGCCGCCCTGCCGATGTACAACGTGACGCCGCGCCACGACGCGCTGTGGCGCGCCCTGCTGCGCGACGCGCTCGATGCGTTCGCGAACGCGGGCGGGCCCGCCGATGTCACGCTTCCCGACGAACCCTTCGACGACCTGCACGCGCTGTGGCGGCGCGACGATCTGCTGCTGTCGCAGACCTGCGGCTACCCGTACCGGATGCTGGGCCTGCGCGATGTCGTGCGACTGATCGCGACCCCCGTGTTCGATGCGCACGGTTGCCACGGTGCGCACTACAGCAGCGTGCTGGTCGTGTCGGCACATGCACACGCGGACGGCGCGACGACGCTCGCCGCATGCCGGGGGCTGCGGGCCGCATTCAACGGTCGAGATTCGCACAGCGGGATGAACGCGCTCCGGCACGCGGTCGCGCCGCATGCACGCGACGGACGATTCTTCGGATCGGTTACGGCGCTCGGCTCGCACCTGAACGTGCTGCGTGCGCTGGCTTTGGCGGAAGCCGATTGTGCGGCGATCGACTGCGTGACGTTCGCGTATGTGCGCGACGCGTTGCCCGATCTGCTGCAGGACATCCGGATCATCGGCACGACGGCCCCTGCGCCGGGATTGCCGTTCATCGCATCACGCGCGCTGCCAGAAACGCAGGTCGCCGCGTTGCAGGATGCGCTGGACGTCGCGGTGGCGGCCGATGCGGAACGGGCGCGCGTGCTGCGGCTGAAGGGATTCGAACGATTGTCGCCAGGCGACTACGACACGATTGCGCGGTTCGCGGAGGACGCGGCCGCGCACGGATATCCGGAACTGGCGTGATGCGGGGGTAATGTGAGGGAATGCAGGGCGGCGCGGAACGGTGCGTTCGTCCGCGCCGCGTTCCATTACTCTTCGTCCATCAACCGGACCTTGACCCGCTTGCCCTTGATCTTCCCCGCATTGAGCTTGCGCAGCGCGTCGCGCGCCACACCGCGCTCGAGCGCCACATAGGTCGAGAACTCGGTCACGTTGATCTTGCCGATCTGCTTGCCGTCGAACCCGGCGTCGCCGGTCAGCGCGCCGAGCACGTCGCCCGGGCGGATCTTGTCCTTGCGCCCGCCGAGGATCTGCAGCGTTTCCATCGGCGGCGTCAGCACGCCGTCGTCGGCCGGCTTCAGTTCCGAGAGCGGATGCCATTCGACGTCGCGCTTCTGCGCCTGCTCGATCGCACCGACGCGGCCCATCTCGTCCATGCTCGCGAGGCTCAGCGCCCAGCCGTCCTGATCCGCGCGGCCCGTGCGGCCGATGCGGTGCACGTGCACTTCCGGGTCGGGCGTCACGTCGACGTTGATTACCGCTTCGAGCTGCGCGATGTCGAGCCCGCGCGCGGCGACGTCGGTGGCCACCAGCACCGAGCAACTGCGGTTCGCGAACTGGATCAGCACCTGGTCGCGCTCGCGCTGGTCGAGCTCGCCGTGCAGCGCGAGCGCGTGGAAGCCCTGCGCATGCAGCACGTCGAGCAGGTCGCGGCACTGCTGCTTCGTGTTGCAGAACGCGATCGTGCTCACCGGCCGGTAGTGGTTCAGCAACTGGCCTACCGCATGCAGCCGTTCGTCTTCCGTCACTTCGTAGAAGCGCTGGCGGATCTTGCTGTTGTCGTGGCGCTCTTCGAGCTTCACTTCCTTCGGGTTGCGCAGGAACTGCTGGCTCAGCTTCGCGATGCCGTCCGGATAGGTCGCGGAGAACAGCAGCGTCTGGCGCGAGGTCGGGCACATCCGCGCGACCTTCGCGATGTCGTCGAAGAAGCCCATGTCGAGCATCCGGTCGGCTTCGTCGAGCACCAGCGTGTTCAGCGCGTCGAGCTTCAGGTTGCCGCGATCGAGGTGATCCATGATGCGGCCCGGCGTGCCGACGACGATATGCGCGCCGTGCTCGAGGCTCTGCGCCTGCGGGCGCATCGGCGTGCCGCCGCACAGCGTCAGCACTTTCACGTTCTCTTCGGCGCGTGCGAGGCGGCGCACTTCCTGCGCGACCTGGTCGGCGAGTTCGCGCGTCGGGCACAGGATCATCGCCTGCACGTCGAAGCGGCGTGCGTCGAGGCGTGCCAGCAGCGCGAGCGAGAACGCGGCGGTCTTGCCGCTGCCCGTCTTCGCCTGTGCGATCAGGTCCTGGCCGGCCAGCGCGATCGGCAGGCTCGCGGCCTGGATCGGCGTCATGTCGACGTAGCCGAGCTGCGCGAGGTTGGCGAGCGTGGCGGGCGTCAACGACAGCGCGCTGAACGGCGTGGCGGTCGGCTGGGTCATTCCAGGTCTCCGAGGTAAGGGCGGCCTTCCATCTGCTCGTAGACGACCTTGCCTTCGTCGTCTTCGAAGCGTTCGAGGTAGTTGCGCGCGCCGCACAGCGGGCAGCGGAACAGCAGCCCCTGGCCTTCGTCCTTGATGACGACGTCGGACTGCTCCCACGGCGTGCCGCAGCTCTGGTTTCGGCAGGTAAACACGGTCTTTCTCCAGCTGAATTCGGTTGATGGCGCGCCCGGGCGGGCGCGGCAACGGCGGGCGGCGATCGCGCGGCTCGGGCGCGGGCCGCACCGGGCGTCGCTTGGATTGCGTCGATGCGGATGGTGGATCGGGCGGCGACAGGGTCGCGCGTGCCGCAATTCTAGCGGAAGCGGGCGACCGGCCGGGCGGTTTCGCCCGCTACCCGCCAAGAAAAACGGCCGCCCCGGAGGGCGGCCGTGTCGTGCGGCGCGAGGGTGTCGCGCGGCGCTCGGCGCGTTACAGCGCCATGTCGGTCGCCGCCTTCGCCGGGCGGGCCGGCGCGGTGCCGGTGGCCTGCGACGGCGTGGCGACGTCGATCTTCGGCGGCGGCGACAGCTGCAGCACGTCGCTGGTGTACGTCCATTCCTCGACGACCTTCGCCGGGCTGTCGTTCAGCTTCGTGCCGTAGCTCGGCACGATCTGGCGGATCTTCTGCTGCCACTCGGGCGTCGCGACCTTGTCCTTGAACACCTTCTTCATCAGGTTCAGCATGATCGGCGCGGCCGTCGACGCGCCCGGCGATGCGCCGAGCAGGCCCGCGATGCTGCCGTCCTGCGAGCTGACGATCTCGGTGCCGAGCTTCAGCACACCACCCTTGACCGGGTCGCGCTTGATGATCTGCACGCGCTGGCCGGCTTGCCACAGGCGCCAGTCTTCCTTCTTCGCGTTCGGGAAGTATTCCTTCAGCGCGTTGAAGCGGTCGTCGTCGGACAGCATCAGCTGGCCGGCGAGGTACTGCACCAGCGGGAATTCGTCCACACCCACGCGCATCATCGGTGCGACGTTGTGCAGGTTGGTGCTCTTCGCGAGGTCGAAGTACGAACCGTTCTTCAGGAACTTGGTCGAGAACGTCGCGAACGGCCCGAACAGGATGATCTTCTTGCCGTCGATGATGCGCGTGTCGAGGTGCGGCACCGACATCGGCGGCGAGCCGACCGACGCCTTGCCGTAGGCCTTCGCCAAGTGCTGCTTCACGACTTCGGGGTTGTCCGTCACGAGGAACGAGCCGCCGACCGGGAACGCGCCGTAGTCCTTCGCCTCGGGGATGCCCGACGCCTGCAGCAGGTGCAGCGCACCGCCGCCCGCGCCGATGAACACGAACTTCGCGTCGACCGACTGCGCCGGTTCATCCGAGTGCAGCTTGACCCACGTGACGTGCCACGTGCCGTCGGCATTGCGCGAGATCTCGCGCACTTCGCTCGACAGCGACAGCGTGAAGTTCGGCTGCGTCTTCAGGTAGCCGACGAACTGGCGCGTGATCTCGCCGAAGTTCACGTCGGTGCCGATCGGCGTCCACGTTGCCGCGACCTTCTGGTTGCGGTCGCGGCCTTCCATCATCAGCGGCACCCACTGCTTGATCTGGTCGTAGTCTTCCGAATACTGCATGCCGCGGAACAGCGGGCTCGCCTGCAGCGCTTCGTAGCGCTTCTTCAGGAAGCGGACGTTGTCGTCGCCCCACACGAAGCTCATGTGCGGCGTCGAGTTGATGAACGAGTGCGGGTTCTTCAGCACGCCCTGCTTGACCTGCCACGCCCAGAACTGGCGCGAGATCTGGAACGACTCGTTGATCTCGATCGCCTTCGAGATGTCGATCTTGCCGTCCGCCTTCTCCGGCGTGTAGTTCAGTTCGGCGAGCGCCGAGTGGCCGGTGCCGGCGTTGTTCCAGCCGTTCGAGCTTTCCAGCGCGACGCCGTCGAGGCGCTCGACCATGGTCATCGACCAGTCAGGTTGAAGCTCGTGCAGCCAGACGCCCAGCGTCGAGCTCATGATGCCGCCGCCCACCAGCAGGACGTCGACCTTCTTCGTATCGGCGGCATGCGCGGACGACGTGGCGACGCACAGCGCGAGCGCCGACAGTATTACCCGTAACGTTTTGATCACAGCAGATCCCTTTTTCAACTTGGATGCATCGGTTTGCCAAGCCGCCCGGCGCGTGTGTCGATCGCGGTGAAACACGTATCCGGAGATCCGGACACGCGAATCCGGAATTCCGGATCGACGCCGCGCGCCGTTGCATTTGCGCACGCGAAGCCGTCGGGAAGGACACCTTCGGATCGGCTGCCTGCGGGCAGGCAAGCACCTGCGTCACAGTGGCGCACAACGCGCCCGGGCCCTTGCGGCAAGCCTGAGCGGAAGACGCTTCAGGCTGCGTGGAAAGAGGCCGCGCGCGACGCGTTTTGCGGGGGCGGGGTGGCAAGGGGCGCGTAATGTAACCGAACTCGTTTGCTGTGTCACAAACGAAAAAACCCGTTGTTTTTGTGGGGTTTTTTGTATGTCCGGGTTTCCGGAATGACGGTCGCGGGAACCGGGAAAGCTGGGGATAACTGCGCGGGATCGGGAGGGGATGTCGAGGGGCGCTGCGTCGTGTCGCGGCCGTGCGCCGCGACACGATCGCGTGACGTCACGTCACTTTACTTCGCGGTGCCGTTCCGGCAGAACTGGTCGTACCCTTGCGCCGAATTCGCGAAGCCCTTCTGTTTCGCGAGTTCCCACGGGCGTTCGCATTGTTGCGTTGCTTCGCACCACGAATAGCCGGCCGAGGGGATGCAGCCGTGCGAATCGCGATCGCTGCCGGGCATCGGCGGCGGGGGCGGCGCGGCAGCTTCGGCCGGCGCCGACGCGGCGGCCGGCACGGTGGATTGCGCCGCACAGGCGCTCAACGCGAGCGCGCAGGCAATGGCGGCGGCCAGCGAAGCAGACGGAAGAAGACGTTTCATCAGGTAGCGCTCCATGGGATGACGATCGACAACGGATGCCCGGGCCCGGGCGCGGAACAGCATGAACGGTCAGTCGCCCGGCACCGGCACCCGCGACGAGAACTTCACTTCGCGCAACGCGAGGCTCGACTGGATCGACGACACCCCGGCCTGCTTGCGCAGCACGCGCTCGACGAATTCCGCGTACGCATCGAGATCGGCCGCGACGACCTGCAGGATGTAGTCGGCCGCGCCGGTGATCTTGTGGCAGGACGTCACTTCATCGTGACGCCGCATCACGTCCTCGAAGTGATCCGAATCCTGGCCGGAATGCATGTTGAACGTCACCTGCACGAACGCGAACACGTTCATGCCGAGCGCGCGCCGGTCGAGATTCGCCTGGTAGCCGGTGATCACGCCTTCGTCCTCGAGCCGCTTGCGGCGCCGCCAGCAGGGCGTGACGCTCAGCGACAGCTTCTCGCCGAGTGTCGCGTTCGACAACGCGCCGTCGTCCTGCAGCAGGCGCAGCATGGCGCGGTCGACGCCATCCAGTTCGGCTGAAGCGCGATTTTTGCTCATTTCCGGGAATCCGTAGGCGGTTTTCTCAAAATTGTACGAAAGGCGCGCGTCGAAAGCAAAGCTATTGCCGGTTGCCGTCAATAAACTGTTGCCACCCTCACTGCAACGGTCAACCATGCTCACGGTCTACAGCAGCGATCACCAACTGCATCGCGGCGTCGAACTGAAGGACGGCGCGATCACCGATTCGTTCGAAAACCCCCTTCGCGCCGAAACGGTGCTCGCGCAGGTGCGTGCCGCCGGCCTCGGCGACGTGATCGCGCCGAAGCCGTTCGACCGTGCCCACTACGCGGCCGCGCACAGTGCCCGCTACGTCGATTTCCTCGCCGGCGCGTGGGACGAGTGGACCGCGACGGGCCGCACCTGCCAGGCGCTGCCGCTCGTGTGGCCGGTGCGCGCGATGCCGGCTGCCGCGACGCCGCCCGCGTTCATCGACGGCAAGCTCGGCTTCTACGCGATGGACGCGGGCGCGCCGATCAATGCCGGCACGTGGGACGCCGTGAGCGCGAGCGCGAACTCGGCGCTCACCGGCGCCGACCTGCTGTCGAGCGGCGCAGCGCGCGCGGCGTTCGCGCTGTGCCGCCCGCCTGGCCATCACGCGGGCCGCGAGTACATGGGCGGCTACTGCTACCTGAACAACACGGCGATCGCCGCGCAGCACTGCGTCGCACAGGGCGCCGCGCGCGTCGCGGTGCTCGACGTCGATTTCCATCACGGCAACGGCACGCAGGACATCTTCTACGACCGCGCGGATGTGCTGTTCGCGTCGATCCACGGCGAGCCGCCGGTGTCGTATCCGTACTTCTCCGGCTATGCGGACGAGCGCGGCATCGGCGCGGGCGAAGGGTTCAACCTGAACCTGCCGCTGCCGAAGGGCACGCTGTGGGACACCTACTCGGCGGCGCTCGATCAGGCGGCCACCGCGATCGCCGCGCATGCGCCCGACGCGCTCGTCGTGTCGCTCGGCGTCGATACGTTCGAGCACGACCCGATCAGCCATTTCCGGCTGCGCTCGCCCGACTACCTGCGCATCGGCGCGGCGCTCGCGCGCCTGAACGTGCCGACGCTGTTCGTGATGGAAGGCGGCTACATGGTCGACGAGATCGGCATCAACGCGGTCAACGTGCTGCTGGGATTCGAAGGGCGCGCGTAACGCGCGGCGCCGCAGCCGTGCCGCCGACGGGGATGTGGCCCGCCGTGCAGGAAGCGCTGCATCACTGACCGCAACCGATTCGTCATCCGAACCACAACACGTCCCGCATCGAACGGGGCCCACAAGACTGACCAGGAGACAGACATGCTTCGACATTCCATGACGGCATTCGCGTCAGCGGCGGCGCTCACGTGCGCGCTGTCCGCACATGCGGACGAGATCGTGCGCATCGGCCACGTCGCGCCGCTGACCGGCGCGATCGCGCACCTCGGCAAGGACAGCGAGAACGGCGCGCGCCTCGCGGTCGAGGAAATCAATGCGAAGGGCCTGACGATCGGCGGCAGGAAGGTCACGCTGCAACTCGACGCGCAGGACGACGCGGGCGATCCGCGCACGGCGACGCAGGTCGCGCAGCGGCTCGTCGACGACAAGGTCATCGGCGTCGTCGGCCATCACAACTCGGGCACGTCGATTCCGGCATCGCGCGTCTATCGCGACGGCGGTGTCGTGCAGATCTCGCAGGCCGCGACCAACCCGACCTACACGCAGCAAGGCTTCAAGACGACCTATCGCGTGGTGGCGACCGACGCGCAGCAGGGGCCGGCGCTCGCGATGTATGCGGCGAAGAACATGGGCATCAAGACGGTGGCCGTGGTCGACGATTCGACCGCGTACGGCCAGGGCCTCGCGACCGAGTTCGAGAAAGCCGCGAAGGCCGCCGGGATGAAGGTCGTGTCGCGCGACGCGACCAACGACAAGGCGATCGACTTCCGCGCGATCCTCACGAAGATCAAGGGCGCGAACCCGGACGCGATCATGTACGGCGGCATGGATGCGACGGGCGGGCCGCTCGCGAAGCAGGCGCGCCAGCTCGGCATGCGCGCGAAGATCCTCGCCGGCGACGGCGTGTGCTCGACCGACCTGCCGAAGCTCGCGGGCCCGGCGTCCGACAACGTCGTGTGCTCCGAGGCCGGCATCGCGCTCGAGAAGATGCCGGGCGGCGCGGCGTTCGCGAGGCGCTACGAGGCGCGTTATCACCAGCCGATGCAGGTGTATGCGCCGTTCTCGTACGACGCCGTCTACATCATCGTCGACGCGATGAAGCGCGCGGACTCGACCGACCCGGCGAAGGTGCTGGCGGCGATGCCCGCGACCGACTACAGGGGCGTGATCGGCGAGACGAGCTTCACGCCGCAGGGCGACCTGAAGCACGGCGCGATCTCGGTGTTCACGTACAAGAGCGGCAAGAAGGCGCTGCTCGATATCGTGAAGATGTGATGCGGCGGTGACGTTGCGTTGACGTCGCCGGGGCCGCGAAGCAGGATGCGCTTCGCGGCCTTCGCCATTTACAGCGCGTGCGTTCGCGCGCGGTCGGCGCGACGCTCCGCGTCATGCACGATGTGCAGCTCGCGCGTGCGGATCGGCAGCGCGCAGTTCGCGTCGGCGAGCGTCTTGCGCACCTGGCGCGCGAGGCGCCAGCGCATCGCCCAGAACTTGTCGGTGTGGGTCCATACGCGCATGTTCGCGACGACCGTGCTGTCATCGAAGCGCATCACCATCACGTCCGGCGCGGGGTCTTGCAGCACGTCGGGATCGGCCGCGGCCAGCGCCCGCAGCGCGTCGAGCGCGCGATCGATATCGTCATGCACCGATACCTCCACTTCGAGATCGAGGCGGCGCGTCGGGTTGCGCGTGTAGTTGCGGATCGAGCTGCCCCACAGCGCGCTGTTCGGCACGTATTCGCAGATGCCGTCCGGCTTCGTCAGCCGCGTCATGAAGAGCCCGACCTCGTCGACGGTACCCGCGACGCCCGTGCCGCCGTCGATATAGTCGCCGACCTTGAACGGCCGCAGCAGCAGAAGCATGATGCCGGCCGCGATGTTCTGCATCGTGCCCTGCAGCGCGAGCCCGATCGCGAGGCCGGCCGCGCCGAGCACCGCGACGATGCTCGCGGTTTCGATGCCGAGCTGCGACAGCGCGCCGACGATCGCGACGATGCGGATGCCCCACACGGCGACGTCGCAGAGGATCGGCCGCAGCGTGTCGTCGACGCGCTCCTTGTTCGAGAGCAGACGGTTCAGCCAGTTGCCGATGCGTTTCGACAGCCACCAGCCGGCGACGAGCAGTGCCAGGCCGGCGCAGAGCTTGAGGGAGAGGGTGGACAGCGCGTTCCACAGGAACGTCCAGCGTTCCGGATGTAGTTGATCGAGAAACATTGACGGGATTCCGGGTTGAAGAAACGATGCGTGACGCGGCCGTGGTCGAGCAGGCTTGCGCTCACGCGCCGGCAGCGTTCGACTGTATGCGGCACACATTGGTTCGCGCCAGCGGGTGGGGCCGAATGCCGCGTACCCGTGCCGCCGGGCCGCGAAATCGAGGTTTCGGTTTTGTACTAAGTGGCTTTGCTATTAAATGAGACTAGTCCTATTCAGCCGCGTCGATCGCGCCGCTACACTCGTTTTCACGTTGCCGGGTCGCGACGATCGCTCCTCCGCGATACCCGGTTCTTTCCCGATTTTTCACTGACAGACAGCGAGTGACGACGTCATGCGGTTAGACCTGCGTTTCCGTCTCGCACGCGAACAAGGTCAACCCACACGGCGCGGCGTTCACGGTTTCCCGGTGCGCCGCGCGCTGCTGCGCGGTGTCATCGCGGCGGCCTGTGTGGCCGGCGAACCGGGTGTGGTGGCACATGCGTCGCACGACGCCGCGCCGTTTTCGCCCGTGATGGCCGACCTTGTCGACGTGCCCTTTTTCAATGCCGCGCGCACGACGTGGGGCGGCTTGCACGCCTCGACGGCCGCGCCGCTCGACGTGGCCTACACGTCGCATGCGTTGGCCGTGCCGACGGCCGGCGAACGCGACGACCCCGTGGCGCGCTTCGGTGCCTGCGTGGCTTACCGTGTGTTGTGCGATGCGGCGCGCGGGGCGGTCGAGCGCGCGTACGCATCGAGGCTCGATTACGGTCTTGCGTCGGCGTTGCCCGTCGCGGGCGAGCAGGCTGCGTTCGAACGGCGTCCCGTCGATCTTGCCGCCGCCGAGCCGTTCGTGTTCGCGCAAGCCGAGCGCGGCGCGCGTGGCGGCGCGATCGTCGGCAGCCTGCAGGCGTCGCTGGCGCGTGCGGATTTGCCGGCCGGCGTTGCCGCGCAGATCACCCGCATGCTCGCCGGTCGCATCGACCTGAAACAGCGCGGTGCACTTGGCGACACGTTCCGCGTCGCCTACGAACCCGACGGCAACGCAAAGCTGCCAGGCGGCGTGCGCGTGACGGCGCTCGAGCTTCGCTTGCGCGGCGAGCACGTCGCGGCCGTGTGGTTTGCGCCCGATGTCGGCGCGCCGGGCGCCTATTACGACCTCGACGGCGTGCCGCTCGCCGGCGCGCGGTTTGCGATGCCGGTCAGCGCAAAGCGGATCAGCTCGCATTTCGGTACGCGCGTGCATCCGGTCACCGGCGCGCGCCATGTGCATTCCGGCGTCGATCTCGCGGCGCCGGCCGGGCGTGCGGTTCATGCGTCGGAGCGCGGCGTCGTCACGTTCATCGGCACCGAGCCGCGCGGCTACGGTAAGTACGTGGTGATTCGTCATGACGGCGGCTATGCGTCGTACTACGCACACCTGTCGGCATTCGAGCCGACGCTGCGAACCGGCATGCGGGTCGTGCGCGGCCAGCGTGTCGGTGCGGTCGGCAGTACGGGTACGGCCACGGGGCCGCATCTGCACTTCGAGGTCCGGCGGTATGCCCGTCTCGTCGACCCGGTCGCGCTGATGCAGGCGAGCAAGGCAGCGAAGCTGAGAGGCGAACAGCGCGTCGCGTTCAATCGCGTGGTGCTCGATGCACGCACGCGCCTGGCGTCGGTTGAGTGGCCGCAGCCGGTGGCGATGTCGAAGCCCGCTGGATCGCGGGCCGGGTGACGATTGGCGAGGTGCCGGCCGCGACGCGCCCCGTCGCGGCCGATCAGGGCAAACCGCTTACGCAGCAGGTTCGACCGGCAGCCATATTTCCAGCACGCCGGCGCCCGTCACCGGATCGTAGTCCGCGCTGTAGCGCTCGAACTCGGGCGCGTCGACCGCCTTGAATCCCGACGTCGGCAGCCAGCCGTTCCAGATGCTGTAGAACGTCTGGTGCAGCGTGGAGATGTGCCCGACGTGTTTGAAGACCGCGTACCGCTGCGGTTCGAGTTCGACCCAGCGAAATGGTGCGGGCAACCGGTCGCGGCTCGTCACTTCCACGCCTGCGATGTATTCGAAGCTGCCATCCGCATCGGGGTTGCAGCATACGCCGTAAGTCACGTCGTCGACCTGGCCGGGAATGGTACCGATGTATGGGATGAACGCTTGCCACAGCGCCGGAATGCCTTCGTTGGTTTCGAAGGTGTACCGGTCGCTCATGCCGGCGATCAGCCGCTTTCCGGCGGCTTCGAAGCGTGATGGTGCAACGTCGATGAGTTTCAGTTCTTTCATGCGTAGCGGCTCCACAAGAGACAATCCGTCGAGAGTGCGCCGTGCCCGCACGTCCTCGGGCGTGATGCCGAAGCAATCGCGGAAGGCGCGCGTGAACGCCTCATGGGAGCCATAGCCGGCATCGAGCGCCACCTGCAGGATGTCCGGCGCGCCTTGCGCCAACGTGTGTGCCGCACGCGTCAGCCGCCTCGACCGGACATAGCGCATCACCGGCCAGCCGGTATTCATCGAGAACAGGCGCGAGAAGCCGAAGCGCGTCATGTCGCAATTGGCGGAAATCCTGTCGAGCGTCAGTTCGCGGTCCAGCTCGGTTTCGATAAACCAGAGTGCTTGTCCAATTGGATTCATGGCGCGCCAATGAGGGTGTCGAGCGGACTATATGGTATCGGCGGAGGGGGCATTTGATCGTTCTTGCGGATCGCCGCGCGGGGCGGCGTGGCGGCGGAAGGCAGGATGCCGACCTTGACTCGGTGGCTGGTTCGGGAACACGATGCCTTCGTCGCAATCGTCGTTCGAGTGGTCATTCGCGTCGACGATCGCGCGCCTCGGTGCCCACCTGTCGACCCCGAAGCGGTTCGAGAAGATCCGAACCGCAACGGGCGCAGTCCCCTGAAATGCCGGACAAGGACTTTCACTTAACGCGCAGCGCATAAGCCATGGACGTCGACGAAAATTTCTATGCTCGTGCGGACGAGCACATCGAGCTATCGAACGAGCAGCTTCAAAAAGCGCCGAGTCGCGGCAAAGTCAGTGCGTCGATGATGTATGCGACCGCACGATTCAACGCATGGCTCAGTGCGTCCGGCCATGGGTCCGGTGCGGACATGGCAGCGATGCGGGAAGAAACGATCCAGTATTTCTGCGATGAATACAGGAAGGCACTGGAACTCCACCTCGACGAATACATCAACAATTTCGATCGTTACATGCGGCCGAACTGAAGGTATCAGGGCTGTCGCGCGTGGCGGAAGAGACGAGCACGCGCGTTGAAATGAATCGCCACGCCGGGCGGCGTGGCGATGATGGGTTGCTACGTGATGCTGCTTAACCCAGCGGCCAGTTCAGGATCGCGATGCCGTCGTTGTAGTCACCGTCCGTTCCGTCTTCCGACCCGACCAGGCCGAAGTAGGTCTTCTTGAAGATGTCGACCTGACGCGAGCCGATCTTCGACGGCTTGCCGTTCGCCGTCACGACCACACGCACCTTCCCCTTGCCGGAGTTCACGATCTGCGTGTTCAGGTTTGCGTCCTGCGTGCCGGCGCCCTGGAACGTCGCGGCCGGTTTCGCGTTGTCGTCGACGAACACCTCGATCGTCTGCTGCGCCGACGAATTGACCAGCGCGGTCACGCCGAACGCGATGTTCGGCGGCAGGTTGAATACGCCGTCGCGTTCGCCGCCGCCGGTCGTCGTGGGATCCGGCTGCGTGGGTTGCGGCTGCGGCGTCGCTTTCGAGAAGTAATTGACCACCGCGCCGACGCCGAACTTCGCCGCGGCGCCGGGCAGCACGCCGGGCGCACCGGCCCACGTCACCGTGCAGGCGACCACCTGCCCGGCCGCATCGGCCTTCACCTTGTTCTGCCAGCTGCCGACGTCGAAGCTGTACGGGATCGTCGCGATGTCGACGAACACATCGTATTGCGGCAGCTTTTCCACGAGCTGCGCGGTCATGAACTGGCGCATGCGGTCGAGCACCGCCTGGTCGCCGTTCGCCTGGACGGCGGTGGCATCGTTGCCGGCGAGTTGCAGCAGGGCGTACAGATCGTCATGGGTAAACGGTTGTGACATGTCGTCCTCGTCTCGATGAAAGGTCTCGCGTTGCGCGGCCGGTGAATGGATTTCGCCATTGTCGCGCACGGAGTACAGCAGTGGAACTACGACTGACTGCTCGAATGAATCGGTTCGCAATGTGGGGTTGGCCCGTCGCCATTGCGGATTCGACGACGGCGCGCGCTGCCTGCCGCGCCGCGCGTCATCGTGCTTAGCCCAGCGGCCAGTTCAGGAACACGATGCCGTCGTTGTAGTCGTCGTCGGCGCCGTCTTCCGAGCCGACGATCCCGAAGTACGACTTCTTGAAGAGATCGACCTGCCGCGAGCCGAGCCGCGACGGCTTGCCGTTCGCCATCACGATCACGCGCACGCGCCCCTTGCCGGAGTCGAGCACCTTGGTGCCGAGGTTCTGGTCCTGCACGCCGGCGCCCTTGAACGTGGCGACCGGTTTCGGGTTGTCGTCGACGTAGATGTCGATCGTCTGGTCGTTCGCCGCGTTGGTGAGCGCGGTGACACCGAACTTGATGTTCGGTGGCAGGTTGAACGTGCCGTCGCGCTCGCCGCCGCCGCCGATCGTGCCGCTACCCGTTCCGCCCGGATTGCCGCCCGCGCCGGTCTCGCCGCTTCCGCTGCCGGACGACGACGATTGCGCGGCCGTATCGCCGATCGCGGACAGGCTCGCGTACGAATCGATATGCATCGCGCTGCCGCGCACGCTTTTCCACTGGCCCTTCACGAACGTGACGCCGGTGCCGACGTCGATCGTCGCGACGAGCGTGAACGGCATGCGCCCGGTGGCTTCGGGCACTTTCGACGAATAGGTGAAGCAGCCGTCTGCGACGACGCCCTTGTTGGTGGCGATCGCGAAATAGATGCCGGGGAAGTTGTTGCCGGTCGCGTACGGCGTCGGCACGTTGAGGATGACCTGCAGTTTCCCGTCTCGAATCTCTGCCTTGGCGATGTCGATGTACAGGCCCGGGATGTCGACGTAGGTTTCCGAGGTCGCCACGGGTGCGCTGACGATCGAAGCCGAAAGGAGGGGCATGGATGTCTCCGTTGGTAGGGCGTGTTTCGATGCAAAGGGTGAGGTGCCGCTCATTGCGGCGCGCAACCGCCGGCCGGCCCGGAGGCGGTCGGCGGGGGGAGTCGTCGGGTGCGCGTCAGGTCAGCCGATCGGCCACTGGAGCACGACGATGCCGTCGTTGTAATCGCTGTCGTGGCCGTCTTCCGACACGACGATCCCGAAGTTGACCGTGTACGGCGAGCCGTCCGATTTCTTGCCGTTGATCGGCGCGAGGCGCGCATCGGTGGCCGACGGCTTGCCGTTCACCGACACTTCGAAGCGGATCTTGCCGTTGCCGGAATTCAGCGTCGCTTCACGCGGGCCGTCGCGCGTCGTCAGCTTGTGATACGCGGCGGGTTCCTTGCTGTCGCCGATAAACAGCTTGATGTGCTGCTGCTCGGCGGCATTCGCGAAGAAAATCGCGCGGAAATCGGTATTCGGCGGAATCGAAAACTCGCCGGCGCGATTGGATGACGTTTGAGAATCGGCCATGCTTTCCTCCTGAGGAATGATGGGTAAGGCTTCGAACTGTATCGCGCAAACGTTTGCCGTTTGAAACGCGACGAATCGAGCATGCCGAAAAATAAATAAAAAAATATTCGATGAGGAATGGCTATTGTTCAGTAAATCGAAAATCGGGGTTAATCGATTTAATGAAATGTCTTTAATGGTTGGTATTTCGATATATTCGGGAAATTATATCGACGGGTGTATCGTTTTTCTGAACGATGCGCGGCTGCGCAGACGGAGCAGGCAGGGAGGCGGGGGCAATCGGGCTTCGGCGCGGACGCTCGGCGTTCGCATATGGCAGCGTTAGCGTTTCAACACCATCTTTCTCTGTCGTGGCCGCGCCCACCGGCCACCACCGAACGCCCACACCGAAACCCGATTGATTGCAACAGGAGGGGGTGCGGCAACCGGCGAAGTACGTAGACCAACTCACTCCGAACGTGAACAGGGGCCTCACCGGCGCCGCACCCATGAAGCATATCGACGGGGCCGCGCGCCGCCTATCGGACGGGACTGATTCTGAACGATCGAATTCGGCGCCATATGCGCCCAGCCCGTTGACAGCCCCCATCCCCCTGTGATTTGATTTCGGCCATGCAAGCCGCCCAGCCCCTCTTCTCGCTACGACTACTAGCCCGCTTCTCCGGGCTGGGTCTGCGGCTGCGCGCTTTCCATCTGCTTCTTTCCTGAAGCGCCAGATTTCCCCCGCATCACTGACCTGGCCCCGGTTGTCGACCGGCGCCTGAGTTCGTCTTTCTTCCGTCACCACTCCGCTCCGTCCCGGTCGCTCAACCGCCAAGGCTGTCGTTCGCCGTACCGCTTTGCCGTTGTGCCGCTTTCTTGCCGTTTTTACCGCTGTGCGTGCAGCCGGCTTCTGCCGACGATGGCTGCCGCGCCGCGCTTCACCGATAAACAGACCGAGGACCGAACATCATGATGCTGAAGAACCCCGCGACGAAATACCGACCGTTCACGCCCGTCAACCTGCCCGACCGCACGTGGCCGTCGCGCACGATCACGAAGGCGCCGATCTGGATGAGCACCGACCTGCGCGACGGCAACCAGGCGCTGTTCGAGCCGATGGACGCCGCGCGCAAGATGCGGATGTTCAAGACGCTGGTCGCGATCGGTTTCAAGGAGATCGAGGTTGCGTTCCCGTCGGCGTCCGAGACCGACTTCAACTTCGTGCGCGAGCTGATCGAAGGCGGCCACATTCCCGACGACGTGACGATCGAGGTGCTCACGCAGGCGCGCGACGACCTGATCGAGCGCACGTTCGACTCGCTGCGCGGCGCGAAGCGCGCGATCGTGCACCTGTACAACGCGACCGCGCCGGAATTCCGCAAGATCGTGTTCGGCCTCGACCGCGACGGCGTGAAGGCGCTCGCGGTGAACGCCGCGCGCACGATCAAGCGCTTCGCCGACGCCGCGACCGACACGCATTTCACGCTGCAATACAGCCCGGAAACCTTCACGGCGACCGAACTCGATTTCGCGAAGGAAGTCTGCGACGCCGTGTTCGACGTGTGGCAGCCGACGCCGGAGCACAAGGCGATCGTGAACCTGCCGGCCACCGTCGAAGTCGGCACGCCGAACTTCTACGCGGACCAGATCGAATGGATGCACCGCAACCTCGCGCGCCGCGATTCGCTGATCCTGTCCGTGCACCCGCACAACGACCGCGGCACCGCGGTCGCGGCGGCCGAGCTCGCGGTGATGGCCGGTGCCGACCGGATCGAGGGCTGCCTGTTCGGCAACGGTGAGCGCACCGGTAACGTCGATCTTGTCACGCTCGCGCTGAACCTGTACACGCAGGGCGTCGACCCGGGCCTCGACTTCTCGCAGATCAACGAAGTCGCGCGCACGTCCGAGGAATGCACGCAGTTGCCGGTCCACCCGCGCCATCCGTATGTCGGCGACCTCGTGTTCACCGCGTTCTCCGGCTCGCACCAGGACGCGATCAAGAAGGGCTTCGCGGTACAGCGTGCCGACGCTGTATGGGAAGTCCCGTATCTGCCGATCGATCCGAACGACCTCGGCCGCACGTACGATTCGATCATTCGCGTGAACAGCCAGTCGGGCAAGGGCGGCATCGCGTATCTGCTCGAACAGGGCTACGGCGTCGCGCTGCCGCGCCGCATGCAGGTCGATTTCAGCGCGGCCGTGCAGCGCCTGACCGACGAGAGCGGGCACGAGGTGACGAGCGCGCAGATCTGGTCGCTGTTCCAGCAGGAATATGTCGAAAGCGATGCGCCGCTGCGTTACGTCGGCCATGAGCTGACCGAGCGCGACGGCCGCGAGACGATCGTGCTGACCGCCGACGTGCACGGCGAGCGCCGCGTGCTGCGTGGTGAAGGCAACGGCCCGCTCGATGCGCTGATGCATGCGTTGCGTACGCCGCTGCGGATCCAGCACTACGAGGAGCGCGCGTTGTCGCAGGGTGCCGATGCGAAGGCGATTGCGATCGCCGAGCTGGCCGGCACGGGCGTACGCGGCAGCGCGTTCGGCGTCGGCATCGATGCGAACCTGACGACCGCGTCGATCCGCGCGGTGATCAGCGGCATCAACCGTGCGTATGCGCGCGCGGACGAAGCGGCGCAGGCGACGTTTTTTGGGGTGCAGCCGGCGGTGAAGGCTGTCGCGTAAGCGGGGGCCTGGCGGCCGCGCCGGGGGGGGCGGCGCGGCTGCGTCGTCGTCCGTGCGGTTGCCGCCGCACGGTCCGGCGAGCGCGGCACGCAGTTCCGCCTTCATGAAATCCACCCACGCGCGCGTCTTCGCGTCGAGATGCTTGCGCGACGGATATACCCGAAACCTCTTCCGCCCGGTAATGGAATCACGATACGGTTCGCGATGGCGGGGGCACGGCGACGGCGTTCGTGCTGAAGGGGAAGAAGAAAGCGTGAAGGGGACGGATGGTCGATAGGGAAGCCTGACATAGCTGACAGGCGATGACTTCTCGTAATGGGCGTATCGTGCATGCGGCGCGCGCGAGGTTGTTCTCCCGCGTTCATCACCATGAGGAGCATGGCATGTCGAAGGATGATTCCCTGCGGGGACAGATCAAGGAGCAGGCCCAGGACGCGGACCGCCACAACCTGGCGCGGCCGGCTGCGAACGGCGCGCTGTGGGCGCGCGGCCTCACGACGCAACGGGTCGCCGACCTGTTCAGAACCCTGCAGGGATTGCCGGGGCACTGGATGCAGTTGCAGAACGAAGTCAACGCCGGGAATCGCTATTTTTACGGCGTGCAGAATGGCAGCGTGACGACCGAAGAGGGGAAGGCGCTGATCCGCTGGATCGCCAATGCGGTCGTGAGCGCCGCCGGGGATGCGCAGTTCGACTTCCCGCTGCAGCAATTGCGTTTCACCGCCGACATGGGCTGGCTCAAGCTCCAGCGTGTGCAAGGGCGTGTGATGGTGTTTTCGCGGCCGTAGATCGGTAGCACAAGAGACAGCTTGATCATGAGCGCGTTCGCGTTGCCGACGACGAACGCGTTGACCTTCAAGACGATGCAGCGGTTGCAGCGCACGCAAGCGCCGGCGTGTCAGTCGACGAGACCCCGAAGATTCGCCGCCACCTCGTCGAGCACGGGTTGCCAGTCGGCGAACGTCCGCTGGCGATAAAGCGCCGCGCTCGGATAGAACGGGCTGTCACGCCGATCATGCTGCCAGACCCAATGCGGGTTCGCATCGAGCAGCACCCAGGTGGACTGGCCGAGCGCGCCGCTCAGGTGCGCGACCGACGTACAGACGGTGATCACCAGATCGAGCGCACCGACGAACGCGGCGGTGTCGTCCAGCGTCTTCCATTCGCGCGTCATGTCGGTCACGTCGAACCCGGCCGATTTGGCGGCTTCGACGTCGTGCTGCGCGCCCGGTTGCAGCGAGTAGAACGCGACGTCCTTCTGCAGGCCGGCAAACGCATCGACATAGCGCTCGAGCCCGACCCGGCGGAAGCGGTTGCGTTGATGGTTGAGGCTGCCTGTCCACGCGAGGCCGACCTTCAGTCGCTTCTCGCCGGACAACGCGTGGCGCCACGCGTCGGTGGCGCCGGCGTCCGCATGGAGGTACGGCACGGACGTGAAGAGGGCCTCCGTGTCGAGGCCGAGCATCCACGGAATGCTCATCAGCGGCAGTTCGTAGTCGAAGTGGGGCAGGTGCTCGACGCGGGTGGTGGTATCGAACACGTCGGCGTGATCGCCGAGGCTGCGTTCGATCAGCGCGCCCATCTGCGGAAACGCATTCCACACGAGCCGCCCGCCTTCGCGATGCACGCGCTCCGCGAGCAGCGGCACGTAGCGGCTGAACTGCAGAACGTCGCCGATACCTTGTTCGCCCCATACGAGCAGCGTCTTTCCGGCAAGCGATTCGCCGCACCAGCGTGGTCGCGGAAACTCGGGCTGCGTGCCGCGCAGCTCTCCCGCGCCGTGCCAGCGCGCCTCGTAGTCAGCCCATCCCGATGCGAAGTCGCCACGCGCGAGCTGTAGCAGCGACAGGTTGTGGCGGTGCGCCAGGTCGTGCGGATCGAGCGCGCATGCGTTCCGAGCGTACTGCTCGGCTTCGTCCCATCGTTGCGCTTCCTTGAGTGCGGTGGCCGCGTTGTTGGCCGCGAGCGGGCTATCCGGCGCAAGCGTCGCGGCACGGGTGGCCGCGCGCAGCGCGCCGTCCAGGTCGAAGCGGTTGAGGCGCGTGATGACCGCGTTGGTCCACGCCTGCGCGTTGTTCGGATCGTCGTCGAGCGCACCTTCGATGAATGCGTGTTCCAGGTCGGGATCGTCGCCCGACAGCCGGATCGCGAGTGCAAGATTGTTCTTCAGCGACGGCCACGCGGGGGCGAGCGCGAGCGTCTTGCGATACGGAACGATCGCTTCCGCGTGACGCCCGGCCACCTGAAGTGCATAACCGAAATTGAACGCCGCTGCGGGCGATGCGGGATGCTGTTGCCAGTGCATGAGCGCGAGCTCGGCGGCGCGCGCGAGATCGCCGCGCTCGATCAGCGTTTGCGTGGCTGCGGCGACGGATTCGTCGAGCGTGCCGGGTGCGGCCTCCGCTTCGATCGCTACGGTTTGCGCCGCATCGGCGAGATCGACCGGCAGTCGGGGAATGTCGGCAAGCGTGGGCATGTCGTGCGTGGTGATCTGCATGTGGGTTCTCTCCGGAAAGCCGTTCGCGCATCGGGCGGCGATCGGCTGCATCGTGAATCGGGGAGGGCTGACAACACTTCGCGATGCGAAGCATGGCGCCGGATGGCATCGCGGGCTGTCGTTCCGGTTGCGGTGGAAGGCCCGGTGCCGTGATGAACTCCACTTTATGCAGGTACCGTCGGCAATTGAATCGGACAAGTCCTAAACGGATGCTCTGACGAGTCGGAATCGTACGGAACCGTGGCGCAAGTTGCCGGGAGGCTCGTTGGGCGTGTGTGCGTAGGCCGAGTCTGATTCAGGCGTATCGCGGGGGCGATGTAAGACCTGTCTGATGGAGATCGATGTCGTCTGCGTTTTTAATGCGAGACATTCGGGGCCGGGACGTTCGGCCTCGACTCGATTGAGAGGACAGACGATGTTCGATGCTGTGACGATGAACCTGCGCGCGATGCCGATGGATGCATTCGCATGAACACGGACAACCCTGTCGCGCGCACGATCGACGGAATCATGTGGATTAGGCCCCGGCTGATTGTGCGGACACCCATCGTTCTTCGACAATGCGCAGGTCGGGCGGCCGCATGGTATGTGCCCGATACCTCGTATCCGAAGCATGGCTTCGTTCAATGCGCTGCCCGGTTTCGGGCAGCGTCTTTTTCCCGGCCGCATGCACGTGCCGATCGAACCGATCGAGCGATGCGTGTCGCGCGGACAACCGTGAATGCCTTGCGGCGGCCGGTGGGCTCGGCCGTTCATCGACCCTTCAGGTCGCAGGTTGGGAGAACGCATGCCTCATGCGAGCGCAGGGCATTCACGTCTGTCTGCGGGCGCCCGCGTCACGTTCCCGACATGCCGTCGCGCATTCGCTTGCGTGCGGCCATCCCGGCACCGACCCGCTCGGCTGCCTGCAGCGGCCACGCCGCTTTCCCAGTCGCCGTCATTGCGCGGCTTTTCCACTCCACAATGAAGGGCACTTCATGAAGAAGCATCACCTTTCCATCGTATCCACCCTGATCGCACTCGCGAGTGCCGGCGGCATGCCTGCTGCGCGCGCCGCCGGCCCGAAACCCGATTCGCCATTGCCGCCGGGCGTCGAGGCGGTCGTGAACAACGTGCCGATTCCGCGTGCCGACATCGACGAAGCGATCAAGACGTCCGGTCAGCCCGACACGCCGGCACTGCGCGCACAGGTCAAGCAGAACCTGATCATCCAGAAGCTGATCGAGCAGGCTGCCGAAAAGGCGGATTACGGCGTCCGTCCGGAAGTGAACAAGGTCGTGATGCGTGCCCGCACGATCGCATCGACGGATCTCTACCTGAACGAAATGGCCCGCCCGCAGCCGGTGACCGACGCGCAGGTCAAGGCGCGCTACGACCAGATCGTCGCGAGCGCCGCGCCGTTTCAGTACCGCGCGGAAGTGATTGCCGTGCGCAGCCCGGCAGAGGCGAACGAGATCGTCGCGGAACTGAAGAAGGGCACTGCGTTCGACGCGCTCGCGAAGAAGTTCAACACGACGCCGAACGGCGGTATCGCCGAGTGGGCCGACCTGCATACGCCGGTGGCAGAAGGGAATACGGCTGGCGTGCCGGTTCCGGTCGCGCAGGCGATCACGACGCTGCAGCCGGGTGCTATCTCGGCTCCGATCCGAGTAGGCGATGCTTTCGCGTTCGTGAAGCTCGATGAGAAGCGGAAGACCGTCGTGCCGACGTTCGACGCGGCGAAGAACGTACTGCGCCAGCAGCTCGAAGCGCAGGCGGAACAGCGGGCGATGGCTGCGCTGGTCGAGAAGCTTGCGTCGCAGGCGACGATTCAGCAGTAAGTCGGTGGTATGTGAAGGGCTGCTCGGACTGTCTGTCGCTTTTGCGACGGATAGGCGGGCAGCCCGTTTTTTGTTTGTATTGGAATCGTTTCAGCGGGTGGCCGAATAGTGTGCGTCAGGGACGAACGTAGCGCGATGGCTGGCGTGCGCTGACGCATCGCAGAATCAGCCTGGTCCGATTAGCTGTAACTTTCGTTCACGTTAAATTGAACAGGTGTGGTCCCGGAGTGTCTCCGGCGGCGACCGTTGGGCCCGGTCGCAGTCATGCTATCCATTGATGGCGCTACTCCTAACGCTGCCTTATGCGAGCGCCGAAGATATTCCGGTACTACACACTTCCTTTCCAGGGCGGGATCTTGGTCACGCTGCGACAGTGATACCAGCCGAACGCGAGCGTCTTGCAGGCTGCACCACGATTTCCACATGCTGGCCCAGCGACACCGGCGCTTGCATCAGCCGCTCCAGAGAAATGTTCTGGAGTGTGTAGCGACGCACTTGAGACGTCTTCGGTTGCGTCATGCTGATGATGGATGCCGCCTCGATTTGAGTCAGGCCGCGCAAGTCGATCAGTTCGTTGAGTTTGAGGGCGGGTGCGGCATTGGCCGTCAGTTCCTGGGCATCATCGAAATCCGGGTCGACAAGCACGTTGTCGGTGCACTGAGGACATTCGTCGCGATTCGTCACTGATCTATTCAAGGCGTGTGGTGCCGGAACTGCTATGGCGGCGGCCGGAACAGGCCGCCGCACACACGACTTTCCGTCTACTCCGACAGCTGTCAGACCGAAACCGTGATACCCGCCGGCCCCGATTTCCCCACTGGCCGCACCACGATTTCCACATGCTGGCCGAGCGATGCGAGCGTCACCATCAGCGTTTCCAGCGAAACGTTCCGAAGCCTGTCGCGCTGCTCGGGTGTGACCACGGGCCGGGTCATCTCGGCCAGCGCAGCTGCCTCGTCTTCGCTCAGGCCGCGCGATGCGATCAGCGCATTGAGCTTCAGCACGAGCGCGGACTTGGCCGCCAGTTCACCGACATCGTAGAAGTCGAAATCGGCCGGTACGTCGTCGGTGTGTTGATTCGGGGCGTCGTGGTTCATTGTGCTTCTCCTGCCATCACCGATTCCAGTTGACGTCCCGTTGCGGGATCGTCATCGGGGCGTTCGTGCTTTGCGCCATGATCGCTACCTGCATCATCGATCGGGGTAATCACCAGCCGCTTGTGCGATACCTCGATCTGCAAGCGCTGCTCGGGATCGAAACCCGCTGCCTCGATCCATCGGCCGGACAATTTCGTCCACAGATACATGACAGGCGGCGCCATGTCGGTCAGCCTGAGGTGCGGGACGAGGCGGGCAGATTGAGAGGACGATTGCGGGGAGAAAAAACAATCGCGGAAATACGTCGGTGCGTTATGATTCGCGCCAGCCATGGTCAACTCCTAGGTTGAGTTGGTTGTGGTCAGCGGCCCGCAGGTGTTGTTGTCACCTGCGGGCCGCGCTCGTTTACGCAGCGGATTTCGATCGCCATTCCGTTCCATGATCGGCATGTCGAAATGACTGAACATTCGAAGCGAAAACGTGCAACCACTCTACCGAGATTGACTGCTGTCTGATATCGGTCTTGTACGGTTTTATCGACATTGGCCATTCGGCCGATGTCTTGCATGCTTGATGTGCAACGGTTCCAGGGCAGTTGCGCCGACGAACCACCTCGTCACTTCGTCGCCGATATGTCAGAAAGCGTGTCGGCTGGTTGTTGTGACTCGCCAGCTGCCCGTCGCACGAGGATCTCATTCGCGTCGTGCCGATAGCGTTCGAACTCACGCGCGAACGCCGCCGCGTCGCCCGCCAGCGCCAACGCTTCCATCGATGCGCAAAGACCGGAGAAATCGTGCTCGCCGATCATCGCGAACGCGCCGCGCATGCTATGAATCTCCGTGCGGGCAGCCTTCAAGTCACCATCCTGGAGCGCCCGTGCAATTGCGCCATTAGACCGGTACGCGGTGTCGGAAAGCACCTTGTGCAGATCATGAGGCAGTGGCCCATGCCGGCGCGACGGCGGTGGAGAATGCGGCGCCTGTGATGGACCCGTGTGCTTCGTGATCGCCAGCTCGAGCGATTTCAACGACGTCGGCTGCTGCCGTTTTTTGCCGCGTGTTTTTCAGCATGCGTCCGACATGCGGCGAGACCCTTCGGCCATTTGCATCGGCGAGTCGCGCCCCGCATCGTCTCGCAAAATCAGACTCGACTGATTTCCCGCGCGCCCCGCTTCATCGACAATCGGGGTTCTGCGGGCCGGCGTGCCCCCCGTGCGCGCCGGACTTTGAGGAATGTCCTCTTGGCGGCCAGTCATCGAGACCGGTCGCTTTTTTTATTCCCTGTCCGTTACCGAGGAGCACGATCGCGATGCCGATCGACCGCCTAATCCCCGAAATCCTGTTCGGCTTTACCGGCCTGATCGGCATCATCAATCCGTTCGGCATGGCGTTCGTGTTTCTCGAACGCACGCAATCGCTGACGGAGGCCGAGCGCGCGACGTTGTCGAAGCAGCTCGCGACGAACGTGTTCTTCACGCTGCTCGTGATCTTCTTCATCGGCGCGCCGGTGCTGAATTTCTTCGGGATCTCGATGGAGGCGCTGCGGATCGGCGGCGGCTTTGCGGTGGCCGTGGCCGGCTGGTCGATGCTCAACGCGCCCGACGTGCCGGGTGGCGACAGCGCGACGCATGGCGACGATCTGCCGAAGCTGATGGCGCGTGCATTCTTCCCGCTCACAGTGCCGCTGACGATCGGCCCCGGCTCGATCGCGGCCGGCATCGCGCTGCATGCGAACCGTGCGCGCACGGTTGCCGACTATCTGGCGTCGGGGGTGGTGTCGATCGCAGTCGCGGCGCTGGTCGCGTTCGCGATCTGGCAGATCTATAGCCGCGCGACGACGCTCGCGCGCTATCTCGGCAGCGAGGGGACGAAAGTGGCGATGCGGGTGTCGGCGTTCCTGCTGCTGTGCGTGGGCGTGCAGATCATGCTGACGGGGCTGGCGGCGTTCGTGCAGACGCTGGGCGGGCAGGCGGGATGAGGGGCAGGCCATGCGGCTCACTGTGACGATCGACGGCGATCTCTTTGCGAAGGCTGTGCAAACGGCCGGACCAGGGGTGAACGAAGCGGACTTGTTGCGGGAGGTCATCAACACGCTGGTGCGTGTCCAGGCCGCCAGACGTCTGGCGGCGCTGGGCGGGACACGGCCCCGCATGGCAGACATTCGACGGCGGCGCCCGGAACCGGAGTCGTAACGCCGTAACGTTGCGTTGCCGGTTCGACTTGCCAGAATCCGGGCATAGCCGTTACAGCAATTTCGCCTGAACGCGCGCAATCCCCTGCTGCGCACAGGCTTCATCGAGATGCCCGCCCGGCGCACCGCCGACCCCGACCGCACCGATCACTTCGTCGCCGGCCTTGATCGGCACGCCGCCGCCCAGCACCAGGAACCCGTCGATGGCCGTCATCTGCGCGGCGGCCGGGTTCTTCTGCAGGTTCGTGGCGAGCGTGCCGGTCGGCGTCTTCGTCGACAGCGCCGTGTAGGCCTTGCGTTGCGACGCATCCACCGTATGCAGGCCGGCATGATCGGCGCGCAGCATCGCGCGTGCGATGCCGCTGCGGTCGACGACGGTGACGGCCACGTTGTAGCCGCTGGCCGAGCAGGCCTGGATGGTCTGCTGCGCGATTTCGGTCGCGAGGTTCAGCGACAGGTTCTTTTCCTGAAGGACTTGCGCGGAAGCGGCGGTGGTCAACGTGGCAGCGACGAGCGTCGCCAGGGTCGATCGAATGATCATGTGAACTCCTTATCGAAATGGCTGGAAGACGAGCGGCGAATACGCGATGCGCATCGCATGTCGTGACGACCGGCGCTTCCGCGACCGAACCGCTCGATGAACCCAGTTTCGACCAGGGGGCGGTGAAGCTGAATAGGACGGGGCCTATTTTCGATGCGGCGTGTCGCTCGTGCCGCGCTCAGGCAGCGCGACGCCGCAATGCGGGCAGCACGGCTCATCGCCCACGGCTTGCCGTGCGTTGGCCCGCGTGCGCTCCAGTGCCGATGCAACCAGCTCGGCACCCATGATCCCGGTCGGAAACGCGATGATCCCGTAGCCGAGCAGGATCGCGCATGACGTGATGAGCCGGCCGAGCGGCGTATGCGGCGTCAGGTCGCCGTAGCCGGTCGTGCTCATCGTCACGGCCGCCCAGTACACGCCCACCGGAATGCTCGTGATGCCGTTCTCGGGCCCTTCGACGAGAAAGATCACGGTGCCGAGAATCACCACCAGCACGAACATCCCGCCGATGAACACGAAGATCTTGCGCCGCGCGCGGGTCAGTGCCCGCATCAGCATCTGCCCCTCCTCGAGGTAGATCGACAGCCCGAGGATGCGGAACACGCGCAGCAGCCGGAGCAGCCGGACGTCGATCAGCGCATGCAGGCCGGGGAAGAAGAACGCGAGATAGGTGGGCAGGATCGACACGAGATCGACGATGCCGAAGAAGCTGCGCGCGTACTGCAGCGGCTTCGGTGCGGACAGCAGTCGCACCATGTATTCCGCCGTGAACAGCAGGGTGAAAGCCCATTCGGCCGCATAGAGCGCATGGCCGTACCGTTCGTGCAGATCGTGCACGCTGTCGGCCATCACGATGAGCACGCTCGCGACGATCAGCGCGAGCACCACGATGTCGAGGTTGCGGAGGAACGCGGGGCGCCGGGTGCAACGTGCGACGGTGTCGCGCAGCGCGTCGAAGGTGGACTGGAGTGAGGAAATCATGCGCCGGAGTTTACGGATGGCATCCGGCAGGGCCAATCGGACGAGTCTGATTTCGGCGTCACACCTTCCGCCGCGCTCGATCCGGCCTGGCGCGTGCAGCGCGACCATCTACCGGAGCATGTCCCGGTCCGGCCCCGCCGGCTGCGGTCGAGGCGCGGACGTGAAGGCGCGGCTGCCCTTCGGACGACGCGCGTTACTGGCCGAAGCGGTCCGCCACGGCATCCTTCAGCCGCGCGGCGGTGATCTCGCCCATGTGCGATTCGACGAGATTGCCTTTCGCGTCGAAGAAGAGCGTCGTCGGCAGCCCGCGCGAACCGTAGGTCTTCATCGCGTGCAGCGTGCGATCGAGCAGCACGTGATCGAACCGCAGCCCTTTCTGTTCGAGGAACGCGCGCACCGCTTGCGCGTCTTCGCCCTGGTTGACCATCAGCACCGTCATCCCCGGATGATCCTGCTGCGCCTGCGCGAGGATCGGCATTTCGCGCTGGCACGGCGGGCACCATGTCGCCCAAAGATTCACGACGACGGGCTTGCCCGCGAAGCGTTGCACCGGCACGGGCGTGGCATCGAGCGCTTCGAGCTGCAATGCGGCAAGCGGCGGCGCGCCGTGCTGCAACGTGGCGAGCGTGCCCTGCGCGATGCCCCATGCGGCGACGCCCGCGAGCATGCCGGCCATCACCGGGCGACGCAGCGCGGGCAGGCGGCGCAGGCGCCAGCCCGCGAACACGATTCCCGCCGCGAGGCCGATGCGCCAGTCGAAGCCGCCGTCGCCGAGCGCGATGATCGAGCGCGGCGCGGCGGCGTATTCATGCCACCACTGAGCGACGTAGCCGATACGTGCGGCGAGCAGGCCGAGCAGCAACGCATCGAGGATCAGGCTCGATGCGGTCTTGTGATGTCCGTCCGGCGGGCGGCGCTGGATGAAACGGGCGACGAGCCACGCGAGCAGCGCGGCGACAGCTACCGCGACGACGCGGATCGAGAAAGGACCAATGCTCAGCATGAAAGGGCGGGACGTAATCGAGCGGGGCTGGAGAGGGGATTGTCCGCCACGGCGACGAAGCCGTCGACGGTCTTGCGGCGATTCGACAGCTCGCCGCGGATGGGGGTTCCCGTCGAGAACGTAACGACGCGTTGCGGATTCGGCCGAGGTGGCGGGCTCGGGGCACGGTGATTGTCAGGCGGGCAGGCTGCAAATCAGACCGGTCTGATGGTCAGCGGAATCGCGTTCATCAACAATACCCAGGCCGGTCCGGAGTGGTGTCCGCCGGCATCCCGTACAGGGATCTCTCCTTGACGGCCGCTCTCCCCGGGCGGCCGATTTTTTGTCGTCAAGCGTGCGGGCGTGAATGCCTGGTGGCGGCCGGTGGGCGCGGCCGCGAACCGACTCATGTCGGCTGATCAAACGGAATAGGACCGCTGCCAGATGCGAGCACCGGGCATTCACTCGCGCATTGCATGAATTGCATGAAGCCGGCCTGCGGTCGGCGGGGATCACCCGATGGAGGAGACACATGACGAACCATGACGCGGCGCTGCGCACCGCGCCCCCCGGCGACACCGCCACCACTGCGTCCGCGGGCCGCTACGTTCAGCTTGCGCTGCTCGTTTGCGCGGCCCGTCGGGCGTCGACGATTACAGCTTCTTCGCCTGCGCGGCGTCTGCCTGTTGTTGTGCGTCAGCCGCCGGTTCGAGCGTCGTCAGCGTCTTCTCGGTGAACTTCTCATAGAGCCAGTTCAGGCGCGTATCGTCCATGCCGCCGGCGATACCGCCGAGCGCATACGAAGCCGACACCTTGAAGCGGTCGACCTGATGATTGTCGGCGTCGACGAGCGTCACGGTGCCGTCGACATGATCGTTGCCCGCCATGAAGCCGAACATGACGGCCGAGAAGCTCGAGCGCACGCGAATGCCGTTGACTTCCACGTTCAGGTGCATCGCATCGGTCGAATCCGCCTTTGCCAGCAGCTTGCGTGCGGCCAGCGCGCTTTCGATTTTTCCTTTCAGGTTCTCGGGGCTGAATTTCAGATTGTCTTTCAGCGCTTCCTGGGCGGCGTTGTCTAGCGTGACTTGCACGATCACGGGTTTCGAGCCGAATTTGGGCGTCGATGCCGTTGCGATGGCCCCCGCCTGATCGCTGGCGTCGCGTGTCACGCTGCTCGCGCAGCCCGACAGGAAGCCGATCGTTACCAGTGCCAGTGCGGCATGACGGAATACAGATTTCATGATTTGGTCTTTTTTAGTTCGGGTTATTTGAGATGGCTCTGTGGCCGGGCGGGAATCTAGCACGAGACGATTCGATTCAAAAGGTCGAATAAATCGAAAATCGATTCGGTGTTGATGGGTCGCGGCGTTATGCGCGGACGAACAACCGGCTGACCGCATCGCGAGCGCGTGCGGGTACTGGCGATCCGGCGTTGCCGTCGCGGCGCTGACCCGCGCAGGCGATCACTGACCGTTGCCGGACACTGCCCCGCCGAGCCGATACGCGGTGAAGAACTCGTACCAGGGCGAGCCTTCCCCGACCGGCACGTTGAGTGCCGCCGTCCGCCGCTTCAACGCGCCGAATACGTCGTTGATACGTGCCGTCTGCGCTGCATCGTTGAACGGATAAGGCCGTGCCCGGCCGGCCGCGAATGCGCCATAGGCAATCGCAAGTAGCCGCGCGCTGTCGTCGGTCGACGCGATCGAGCCGTTGATCATTTCCGCGAAGCGCGGCCGGTCTTCGGCGCGTGATCCGGACAGGCACAGGAACACGATTGCCGACAGTTCGTGCAGATCCTTCACCCGCAGCAAGCCCGGCAGCTGCGCGACGACCTTCTCGACCGGCTCGTCACGCAGTGCATCGCTGAAGTCGAGCACGGCGGTCATCGGATTCGTGTCCGCTTTCAGGCGATCGAGCGGTGGTGGTGCGGCCGACACGCTGGCGCCGTCCGGCGACGCTGCCGGAGCGGCCCGCAACGCGTCGGCTACCTGCTGCGTCCATTCCGGAAAGATCATCCGCACGTTGCCGAACTGCTCGCCGCCTTCCGCGGCCGGATTCCATCGATACACGATCGTGCCGCCGCGAATGAACGGCGAATACAGGTGCTCGGGCGTTTGCGGCAGCGGCCGCCGGTTGATCGGCAGCCAGGCGAGCGTCAGCCAGTCGTAGCGGCCGGTGGTGGGCACGGAAGGGCTCGAGCTCGCGACGACCTGCCACGTGCCGCGATTCGCATAGCGGCGCCGGGCGTCGGGCACCGCGACGGTCCGGCCTTTCGCGGTGTCGAAGTAGGTCGTGCCGGTCACGTTCGTGCCGCTGTCCGCGGCCGGCGTGAGGGTGGCGATGACCCACGACGCACCGTCCGCCGCACGGTAGTCGGACGGCTTGAGCGTCGCGACGTCGTGCACCATGCGCGTTTCGGCCGCGACGGGGCTCGGGGGGAGGTTGGCGGGCGCGGCCAGGATGCTCGGCATGGGATGTCCTCGGAATCGGGTGCGCATCGTCGGGCGGCGGCGACATGCAACGGCGCGGATTGTTTTATGTCACTGTAGAACGTCGTGGCCGGAAACGGAAACCGGCAAAGCGGCGCCGCCCGCTCACGCGTTCCGCCGCTTCGGCTTACCATGCGCATCCTGAGCCAACGACGCCCACCGGGCGGGAGCGCACATGACCGACACGACAGCCATCACCGAACACTGGACGCAAGTCGCCGACCAATGGATCGACTGGGCCGGCAAGCCGGGGCACGACGCGTTCTGGAAATACCGCGCGGGGCTCGCGGCCTATATTGGCCGCGATACCGGCCGCGCGCTGGAGATCGGCTGCGGCGAAGGCCGCGTGAGCCGCGAGCTGAAGGCGCTCGGCTACGACGTGACCGCGACCGACGTGGTGCCCGCGATGCTCGACGCCGCGCGTCACGCGGATTCCGCGCATCGCTACAAGCTGGCCGACGCGGCGTCGCTGCCGTTCGACGCGGCCAGCTTCGATCTCGTGATGGCGTACAACGTGCTGATGGACCTCGACGACATGCAGCGCGCGTTGAACGAGGCGCGTCGCGTGCTGAAGCCGGGCGGGACGCTGTTCATCTCGCTCGTGCATCCGTTCCGCGATCGCGGCGGGTTCGCGGGGCCGCAACCCGATGCGCCGTTCGTGCTGAAGGGCAGTTATTTCGGGCGCGAGCACTTCGATGGCGTGGAAACGCGCGACGGGCTGTCGATGCACTTCGCCGGCTGGTCGCTGCCGCTGCAGGCGTACATGGAAGCGCTGGAAGCGGCCGGGTTCGCGATCGTGTCGCTGCGCGAGCCGCCGCCCGACCAGGCGGATACGGACCAGTTGAAGCAGTGGACGCGCGTGCCGCTGTTTCTGTGGATGAAGGCGCGGCCGGTGGATTGATTTGGTAGCCCCGGGGACACAAAAATCGACCGAGAGGATGATCTTGTATCCCCGGGGCTACCAGGTTTGCAGAAGCGGCAATTCCCGGAAGCGGTCATGGCGTTCAATCGGGCGGGGCAATCCACGAGATGGCGCTTGCCCACGCCTCGCCGCTCAGCTCAGCGCGACAGTTCCTTCCGATAGAGCACGGCCCCCGGTTTTGCCGCGACGGTGTCGTAGAGCCGCATCGCGGTGTGATTCGTTTCGTGCGTCTGCCAGTACACACGTTCGGCGCGATGCGCACGCGCGGCGTCGTACACGGCTTCGATCAGCGCGCGGCCGACGCCCTTGCCGCGCTCGCTGTCGAGCGTGAACAGGTCCTGCAGGTAGCAGGTCGGCCCGATATGCGTCGTGCTGCGGTGATACAGGAAATGCACGAGCCCGACGAGCCTGTCGTCGCGCTCCGCGACGAGCGCATGCACGGGCTCGTAACCGTCGAAGAAGCGCGACCACGTGAGTTGTGTGACCCGCAGCGGCAGGGCCGTGTCGTCGAAGCGGCCGTAGAAGCGGTTATAGCCGTCCCACAGCGGCAGCCACTGGTCGTAGTCGTGTTCCGTGACCGCGCGTACGGTCAGTCCGGTGTCGTTGGCGTTCATGTTGGCGGACCTGTCGAGGAGAAGAGGGTGCGCTGCCGATCCGGCCGGCGCGTCGCAGGTCTCTACGATAGGAAGTTCGCGGCCCCATGGATAGGCCCATGACGACCGCATTTCATGGTGCCACGATCCGACACATTCTCACGACGTCGACCGTCAGGCAGAACCTGCGGCGACCACGTCGGCTGCGCTTGGAGCCGTCAGGTTTGGCCTTCGCGCATCCTGGAGCCGCGGGCTTTCTTCCGCGCAACACCGCCACCATCCCGCCCGAACGCCACCACGCCACGCCTTTCACTCTGTTAGACTTTTTCGCCCATCGCCGCCAACCGGGCTGCGCCGTGCCCGGTTCATCCCGCCATGAACGAAACCCGTGCGTCGCATCCGATCACCGAGGTCCTGCAGGCTTACTGGAAGGCCGATCGCCTGATGTTGCTGACGGTCGTGGCGGTGGTCGTCCTGTCGAGCGTGAGCGCGGTGGCCGCGCCCTATCTGTTCTCGCGCCTGATCGACGCGCTGTCGCACCGCGGTGTGCTCCACGCGCTGATCCCGGGCTTCGTGCTCTACGCGGTGCTGCTGGGTCTCTCCAGCGCGCTGCAGCGCGTGGTGCAGTACTTGGCGTTCATGAGCTCGGAGAATCTGGGCTTCATCACCAGCACGCGCTTTTTCGAGCGCATCCTGAAGAAGACCACGGCGTTCTTCGTCGAGCACAATCCCGCGGAAATCCAGAACGCGAACGAGCGTGGCAGCCGGGCACTGTCGGTGCTCGTGCAACTGGGGCTGATGGATCTGATCCCCGGCACGCTGCAGATCGTGCTGACGCTCGTCACGCTCGGCGCGCTGATCAATCTCGAGGTCGTGGCCATCACCGCCGCTTACGGTGCGGTCGCGGTGGCGATCGCGATCGTTGCCGCGCGGCGCTCGCGCGCGTTCCTCGATCGCGCGATCGAGGCCGGGCAGGAGAATGCGCGCTTCGTCGGCGGCGCGATCAATGCGATGGAGACGCTCCGGCATTTCGGCAGCCATCGCTGGATGAGCGAACGTTTCTCGGATAAAGCGCGCGTCGAGCGCGACAGCTGGCGCGCGTATGTGCTGCAGCACGTCGGCTATCTCGCCCTGCTGGGTCTCGGCCTCGCGATCCAGTTCTCGGTGACGTTCTGGCTGCTGCTGCCGCGCCATGCGGCGGGGGAGCTGTCGATCGGCGACATCGTGCTGTTCAACACGTTGCTGCTGCAGCTGAACCTGCCGTTCGAAATGATCGCGCGCGCGGTCGACGAGTGCGCCCGCTCCCGCGCGGCGCTCGTGCCGTTCGCGGCGCTGTGGACGGCGCCCGAGGAGCGGCAGGTGTCGCACGCGCCGGCGTTCGCGCCGCAGGACGGGCGCATCGTGTTCGACCGCGTCGCCTATGCGTACGACAACGGCCGCGGCGTGACCGACGTCGACTTCGTTGCCGAACGCGGGGCGATCACGTTCCTCGTCGGCGAGACTGGCGCGGGAAAATCCACCATTTTCAAGCTCGCGCTGAAGTCGATCGAGCCGACCGGCGGGCGCATTCTGGTCGACGGCGTCGATCTCGCGGAGATCGATCGCGCCGACTGGTACGGCGCGGTGGCCGTCGTGCCGCAGGATGTCGTGCTGCTGAACGAAAGCCTGGAAGACAACATCCTGCTCGGCCGGCCGCGCGACACGCGGCGTCTGCGCGAAGCGGCGGAGAAGGCGACGATCCTGACGTTCATCGAGCGTTTGCCGGACGGCTTCCGCACCACGGTGGGCGAGCGCGGGCTGAAGCTGTCCGGCGGCGAGCGCCAGCGCATCGCGATCGCCCGTGCGCTGTACGGCGAGCCGACCGTGCTGTTCCTCGACGAAGCGAGTTCCGCGCTCGACGAAGCCACCGAGCGCGACATCATGGAACACGTGCGTTTGCTGGCCCGCGACGTCACGGTTGTTGCGATCACGCATCGGCGCTCGGTCATCGGACCGGCCGACAAGGTCGTGCGGCTCGGCGATGCGCGTGTGCCGGCTTAGCGCTGCCGGCCACGTTCGCAGGCTCCGCAGGCCGTCGGCGCTTACCCGCGCAGCGGCGGATTGAGCTGCGCGAACGCCTGCTGGCGGCGATACGGGAAGTACGGATAAGGCGCTTCCGCCGCGCTCGCCGCGTCGAGCTTCGCGACCTGCGCGTCGGTCAGCGCCCAGCCGACCGCGCCGAGGTTCTGCCGCAGCTGCTCCTCGTTGCGTGCGCCGATGATCACCGACGATACCGTCGGGCGCTGCAGCAGCCAGTTCAGCGCGATCTGCGGCACGGTCTTGCCGGTTTCCTCGGCGATCGCGTCGAGCGCATCGACCACGTCGTACAGGCGCGCGTCGTCGACCGGCGGCCCGAAGCTGGCCGTTTCATGCAGGCGGCTGCCTTCGGGCAGCGGCGTGTTGCGCCGGATCTTGCCGGTAAGCCGGCCCCAGCCGAGCGGGCTCCAGACGAGTGCGCCGAGCCCCTGGTCGGCGCCGAGCGGCATCAGGTCCCATTCGTAGTCGCGGCCGACGAGCGAGTAATAGACCTGGTTCGCCACGTAGCGCGACCAGCCGTGCCGATCCGCCGCCGCCAGCGACTTCATGATCTGCCACCCGGCGAAGTTCGACACGCCGATGTAGCGCAGCTTGCCCGCGCGCACGAGATCGTCGAGCGTCGACATCACTTCCTCGACCGGCGTGCTCGCGTCGAATGCGTGGAGTTGCAGCAGGTCGATGTAGTCGGTGTCGAGGCGGCGCAGCGCGTCGTCGACGGCGCGGACCAGCCGCGCGCGCGACGTGCCCGCGTCGTTCGGGCCGCTGCCGGTCGGCAGGCCCGTTTTCGTCGAGATCAGCACCTGGTCGCGGCGTCCCTTGATCGCGGCGCCGAGCACGCGCTCGGATTCGCCGTCCGAATACACGTCGGCCGTGTCGAACAGGTTCACGCCGGCTTCGAGGCAGATGTCGATCAGGCGGCGTGCTTCATCGACGCCCGTGTTGCCCCAGGCGCTGAACAGCGGGCCGGTGCCGCCGAACGTGCCGGCGCCGAAGCTCAGGGCGGGAACCTTGAGGCCGGAGCGGCCGAGGGTGCGGTATTCCATGGCGGGTTTCCTTTGGGTGATCGACGTGTCGAGGGTGGCCGCGAGGCCACGCGTTGGCACACTGTATCGCTTGCGGATATTTCGGATAATTGGGCAGACTTCGAAAATATCGTTCGGAAGGAGCGAATAATGCTGCTCGACAATCTCGCGCTGTTCCTGCGCATCGTGGAGAAGGGCGGACTGGCCGCGGCGGGCCGCGAGTTCGGGCTGTCGCCGGCCACCGTGTCCGAGCGGCTGACCGCGCTCGAGCGCCACTACGGCGCGGCGCTGCTCACGCGCACGACACGCGCGATCAGCCTGACCGACGAAGGCCGCACGCTCGTCGAAGGGGCGCGGCGCCTGCTGGCCGAAGCGGACGAACTCGAAAGCCGCGTTCGGCTCGGCGTGCAGACCTTGTCGGGGCCGGTGCGCCTGAGCGCGCCGGCCGATCTCGGGCGCGAGCGCGTGGTGCCCGTCGTCGACGCGTTTCTGGCCGAGCATCCGGGCGTCGCGGTCGATCTGCATCTCGGTGACGGCTACGTGGATGTCGTCGGGCAGGGGCTCGATTTCGCGATCCGTCGCGGGGTGCTCGCCGACAGTTCGTTGCGCAGCCGTTCGCTCGGCCGGGCGCGACGCGTGGTGTGCGCGTCGCCCGCGTATCTCGCCGCGCACGGCACGCCGCGACATCCGGACGATCTCGCCGCGCACGACTGCATCGTGATGCGCTTCGGGCCGGACCTGTATGCCGAATGGCCGTTCAGCATCGATGGCGGACCCCGGCGTGTGACGGTGCGTGGCCGGCGGGTGGCCAACGACGGCGCGCTCGTGCGCGCGTGGTGCGTCGCGGGGCACGGTGTTGCGCTGAAGTCGCTGGTCGACGTCGAGCAGGATCTGGCGTCCGGCGCGCTCGTCGAAGTCCTGCGTGCGTTCTCGCCGGGCGACGTCGATTTGCAGATCGTCTATCCGGGCAACGCCGTGCAGCCGCGGCGGGTGCGGGCGTTGATCGACAGGTTGGCGCAGGCGCTGGGCGGCGCATAAAGGAACAGGCAGGGTTCATGCGATCCGCCGAGCGTTGCGGCAGTTTGTCTTGCCACGCTCGCGGCGAAGGCCGGCGTGACGATCCGGCGCGCGACGTCGTCAGCCAAAGCCGGTGTTCGCTCGATTGCACACATTTCGTCATTTAGCTAATATTCGAAACGTTTATCGCACTCCGCATGCTCATGGACGACGTCACCCGCATCAGCGCACTGGCCAACGAAAGCCGTCTGGCCGTGATGCGCTGGCTCAAGCAGCCGCGCAAGCATTTCCCGCCGCAGCCGCACGGCGATTTCGACGAACTCGGCGTGTGCTGTACGTACATCACCGAAAAGCTCGGCATCGCGCCGGCCACGACCACGCGCCACATGCGCATCCTCGCGGATGCCGGGCTCGTGCAGGCAACCCGCGCCGGCAAGTTCACGTACTACAAGCGGATCGACGGCGCGCTGCAGCAGCTCGGCCACGATCTTTTGCAACTCTGATTCCCAACGAGGCAACCGACATGGACGAACTTGCATTGCTGGCCGACGCCGACCGCCGCGCGCACGCGTATCTGGCCGCGACGAACGAGCGGCGCGCGTTTCCCGACGCGGCCGCATTGGCCGGCCTGGCGGCGTTCGACGAGCCGCTGCCCGATACGGGCCGCCCGGCCGACGACGTCCTGCGCCTGCTCGACGAGCGCGGCACGCCCGCGACCGTCGCGTCGAACGGGCCGAACTACTTCGGCTTCGTGATCGGCGCCTCGCTGCCGGCCGCGGCGGCGGCCGAGCGGTTGATGCTCGCGTGGGACCAGTGCGCGTCGTCGTACGCGAATTCACCGGTCGCCGCGACGATCGAGCGCCAGGCCGCGCGCTGGGTCGTCGACGTGCTCGGGTTGCCCGAAGGCAGCGCGGTCGGTTTCGGCACGAGCGCGACGGCCTGCACGCTCGTCGCGCTGGTAGCCGCGCGGCGCGCGCTGCTCGCGCGCAAGGGCTGGGACGTCGACGCGGATGGCCTGATCGGCGCACCCGAAGTGAAGGTCGTGATCTCCGAGCTCGCGCACATCACGGTGAAGAAGGCGCTGCGCGTGCTCGGTTTCGGGATGAAGCGCCTCGTCGTCGCGCCGGTCGACGCGCACGGCCGGATCGACCCGGCGCAGTTGCCGGCGCTCGACGACATGACGATCCTCTGCGTGCAGGCCGGCGAAGTGAACACCGGCGAGTTCGATCCGTTCGCGGCGCTGATTCCGCCCGCGAAGGCGGCCGGCGCGTGGGTGCACGTCGACGGTGCGTTTGGCCTGTGGGCCCGCGCATCGTCGAAGCGCGCGCTGACGGACGGCATCGACGGCGCGGACAGCTGGACCACCGACGGCCACAAGTGGCTCAACACGCCGTACGACGGCGCGATGGTGATCTGCCGCGACGCGGCCGCGCTCGCGACCGCGATGAACAGCGACGCCGTGTACCTGAGCGGCGCGCAGGACGCGCAGAAGAACCTGAATCTCGAATTCTCGCGGCGCGCGCGCGGCATCCCCGTGTGGGCCGCGCTGCGTTCGCTCGGCCGCGCCGGCGTGGCCACGATGGTCGAGCAGCATTGCGCGCAGGCGGCGCGGGTCGCGGACGGCCTGCGTGCCGCCGGCTACGACGTGCTGAACCGCGTCGTGCTGAACCAGGTGCTCGTGCGCGCCGGCACCGACGATGAAACGGCGGCGATCCTCGCGGCCGCGCAGGCGTCGGGCGACGTGTGGTTCGGCGCGACGGTGTGGCAAGGGCGGCCGGCGTTCCGGATCAGCGTGTCGTCATGGCGTACCGAAGACGCGCACATCGATCGTCTCGTGGCCTTACTGACGGAACTGCGCGGCGTGCACGTGCGCTGAGTAGCGACAGTGCAGTGGCGGCGCGCTCGGAGGTTCACACACTCACGCGCGCTAGCCGCTCGCGATGGCGGGGCTCGCAACCCCTCCGCAAGCGTGAAAATGTCGGACAATGGCCGCTGCGCGCGCCACGCCGGCGCCGCGTTCAACCGAAGCATTCACGCTTGCGAGATCCCCATGTCGACTCCCTTTCCCCGGGAACTGCTGAAGGCCGCCGATATTGCGAAGATGGAACCGACGCGCGCGGTGCATTCGCTGAATCCCAATGCCGTTCGTTTCAAGCGACAACTCAGCGACCTGACCGGCCTGACGCAATTCGGTATTCACCTGCTCACGCTGATGCCCGGTCACGAATCGGCCGAGTATCACCGTCACCTGTACGAAGAAGAGTTCGTGTACGTGCTGTCAGGTACGGGCGCGGTCACGATCGGTGAACGCGCCAGTGAAATCGGGCCGGGCGATTTCATCGGCTTTCCGCGCGGTGGTGAAGCGCATACGGTGCAGAACACCGGTGATACGCCGCTGGAACTGCTTGTCGGTGGGCAGCGGCTCGAACACGACGTCTGCGAATACCCGCGACTCGGCAAGCGGCTTTATGTTGCCGGTGAGCTCGAAGACTATGTGGATCTGCCGAAGCAGCCTTGATCGCCAATCGTGCATTTGACGCCCCATTCCACATAAAAACCGAATCAATAGCCTCTTGTTTAGATAAACAAAATAAAAATTCGTAAAAACACGGGGTAGAGAAAACGCGTTTATTTGGGCACGCTTGTGCGCACTGTCCGCTCCTGGGCGCCGGTATTTCGACATGCCGGCGAGTCTTTTTCCAGGTGCGCGAATACGGAAATAAGTACACGCACCCGGGATTTTCGACCGATCGGCCGGGCAAGCGGAATCCATCAAAAGCATCCTGATTTAAAGCTCAGTAGTTCGAATCAACATCCTGAGTCAAGAACGATACGGAGACGGGCGATGTCCAGGAACTGGGGGTTGGGAACGGCGCTGCTGGCGCTGTGCGTGGTCTTGTCTGCCTGCGGCGGCGATGGCGATTCGCCGTCGGTGGCCGCGGCGAACCTGTCGGCTGCCGCGCAGTCGCAGGGCAACCAGAACGGCAACGGCGGCAACGACAACGGCAATGAAAACGACAACAGCAACAGCAACGAATCGTCGAAGAAAAACGCCGACATCCGCGTCGCGCAATACGTCAATCCGTTGATCGGCACCGACTACGCGACCGACCAGCCGGCCGACCCGGTCGGCTCGGGCCTCGGCGGCGGCACGTTCCCCGGGCCGACGGTCCCGTTCGGGATGATGCAATGGAGCCCGATGACGCCGACCGCCCAATACGACAGCAGCAAGGGCGACGGCTCCGGCTTCTCCGGCGGCTACTGGTACGGCGACACGTCGATCAACGCATTCAGCATCCTGCACCTGAGCGGCACCGGCTGCTGGGCGAACGGCGGCTACCTGAACGTGATGCCGCAGCTCGCGCCCGGTGACGCCGGCACGCCGGCCAGCTTCAGCCACGCGAACGAAACCGCGCAGGCCGGCTATTACGGCGTCACGCTCGGCAACGGCATCAAGGCCGAGCTGACGACGACGGTGCGCACCGGCTTCGCGCGCTTCACGTATCCGGCACTCGCGCAGGGCCAGCAGGCGACGATCGCGATCGATCCGACCGTGCTGAACAACCGTGCGCAGGGCACGACGAGCGACACGATCAGCCAGGTCGGCGACCGCGCGTTGTCGGGCACGATCGCGGGCGGCGGATTCTGCTGGGCCGGGCATGCGGTGCCCGTCTACTACTACGCGGAATTCAGCCAGCCGTTCGCGGCGAAGCCGGCGCTGTCGAACAATCGCCCGGTGACCGTGACGTTCAATGTCGACCGCAAGCACCCTGACGTGATGATGAAGCTCGGCATCTCGTTCGTCAGTGAAGCGAATGCGAAGGCGAACCTGCGTGCCGAGAATCCGGAGACGGATGCGCAAGGCAACCGGAACTGGCGCTTCGACACCGTGCGCGCCGCCGCGAGCGCCGCGTGGAACGCGCGCCTGAACGCGATCCAGGTCGCGGGCGGCAGCGACGCCGACAAGACGAAGTTCTACACCGCGCTGTATCACGCGTCGCTGCACCCGAACGTGTTCAACGACGTGAACGGCCAATACCCGGATTTCTACGCGTCGAACGGCGCAGCGGCCGCGCCGACACGTCAGGTCGAGAAAGGTCGCACGATGTACGCGAACTTCTCCGGCTGGGACATCGACCGCTCGTTCATCCAGTTGCAGGCGCTGCTCGATCCGGTGCGGACCGGCGACATCGTGCAGTCGCTCGTGCTCGATGCGAAGGCGTGCGGCGCGTTCCCGCGCTGGGCGTACTTCAATACCGAGACGGCCGTGATGCCGGGCGACGCGGGCTCGATCATCGTCGCGAACGCGCATGCGTTCGGTGCGACGAACTTCGACACGCAGGCCGCGCTGTCGATCATGAAGAACAGCACGGCGCCGGGCGCCGCGTGCGCCGGCACGCCGGTGATGGGCAGTCGCGCAGACTACGACCGGCTCGGCTACGTGCCGTCGTCGGGCTCGGGCGACAACCAGACCGCCTCGAACACGCTCGAATACGCGGTGCGCGATTTCGCGGTGTCGCGCTTCGCGACGGCGCTCGGTGATACCGCGACGGCCGGCACGCTGCTGAAGTCGAGCGGCAACTGGCAAAACCTGTTCGACCGGGGCGCGATCCAGCCGAAGACGTCGGCCGGCGCATGGGTCACCGACGGCACCGGCTTCATGGAAGGCAATACCGAGCAATACACGTGGTACGTGCCGCACGATCTCGCCGGCGTGGTCGCGCAGGCCGGCGGCGCCGCACCGGTCATCAAGCGGCTCGACACGTTCTTCACGCACCTGAACATCGGCACCGTGCAGCCGTATTTCTACGTCGGCAACGAAGTGACGATGGCCGTGCCGTGGGTGTATGCGTGGGCCGGTGCGCCGTCGCATACGCAGCGCGTGCTGCATGCGTCGCTTGCGAACGAGTTCGGCACCGGCGCGGCCGGGCTGCCGGGCAACGACGATCTCGGCGCGATCTCGGGCTGGTACGTGTGGGCCGCGCTCGGTCTTTATCCGGTCGTGCCGGGCGTGAGCGGTGTCGCGCTGTCGAGCCCGCAGTTCGAGAAGATCACGGTGCGCGTCGGGCAGAAGGACGGCAGCTACCGCCTGCTGCACATCGTCGCGCCGGGGGCAGGGTCGAGCGACAGCGCGTCGTTCTATGTGAAGTCGCTGAAGCTGAACGGCGCACCTTACTCCACCGCGTGGCTGCCGTTCGAGCAGATCGCGAAGGGCGGAAAGCTGTCGTACGCGATGACGGCCGACGCGAGCGCCACGACGTGGGGCACCGACGCATCCGCGATGCCGTCGTTCCCGCACGCGGCCAGCGCGCCATAACAGCCGGGGGAGATCAACGAGCGGTTCTTGCCAACAGGATCGACGCAGAGAGAGGGAGGGACGAACGGATGAAGCTACGTCATGTGGTGGGTATCGGGTGCCTTGCCGTGCTGTCGGGGTGCGGGGGCGATCAGGGCTCGACGGATGCGAGCGTGCTCGCGCAGCGGTCGAATGCGCAGGGCAACCAGAACGATCAAGGCAACCAGAACGACCAGGGCGATCAGAACGACCAAGGCGATCAGAACGATCAAGGCGAAAACGGCGGCGCGACCAAACGGTCGGTGCTGCACAGCGTCGACCCGATGATCGGCACGGCGAATCTCGACATCAACGCGGACTGGAGCAGCGGCGTGCGGGGCCACGGCCACGCGTACCCGGGCGCGACCGTGCCGTTCGGGATGGTGCAACTCGGGCCGGACACGACCGGCGGCGCGCACACGCTGCCGTGGAACTGGGATCGCACGTCGGGCTACCAGTACGACGATCCGTTCATCACCGGCTTCACGCATACGCACCTGTCGGGCACCGGCATCGGCTCGGGCGGCGAAGTGCGGTTCCTGCCGACGCTGGCGCCGGTCGATACCGCGACGCTGGCGAAGGTCGCCGCCGATACGTCGATCACCTACCACGCGTCGTTCAGCCACGACGACGAAACCGCGAGCCCCGGCTACTACCGCGTGAAGATGGCGCCGGTCGGCAGCGGCAACACGCCGTGGAACGTGCAGGGCGCGAAGATCCTCGCGGAGATGACGGCCACCGCGCATGCGGGCGTGCATCGCTACACGTATTTCCCGAGCGCGGCCGCGCAGAAGCGCAGCATGATCGTCAGCATCGACAACCCGATCGGCGGCTCGACCGCGAGCGGCAAGATCCAGGTCATCGATGCGCAGACGATCGCCGGCTGGGAGATCACGAACAACTGGGCGAACAACAAGCCGACGTATTTCGTCGCGCGTTTCTCGAAGCCGTTCGATACGAAGCACGTCGCGTTCAGCGCCGACGGCTTCAAGGCCTACCTGACGTTCGCCGACGGCAACGACGGCGGTGCAGTGACGGTGAAGGTCGGCCTCTCGCCGTCGAGCATCGCGGATGCGCAGGCCAATCTCGCCTCGGAAGTCGGCGCGAAGTCGTTCGACCAGGTGCGCGGTGCGGCCGAGCGCGTGTGGAGCGCCGCGCTCGACCGGATCCGGATCAAGGGCGGCAGCGCCGACCAGCGGACGATGTTCTACACGTCGCTGTACCGCACGATGCTCGCGCCGACCGTCTACAACAATGCGGACGGCAGCTACGTCGGCACTGATTCGACCAACGACGGCACGACGTCGCCGCCGACCACGAGCAAGCATGCGAATCCGGGCTTCGACTATTCGTCGACGTTCTCGCTGTGGGACACCTTCCGTGCCGAGTCGCCGTTGATGACGCTGGTGCAGCCCGAGCGCGTCGACGGCTGGGTGAAGTCGCTGCTCACGCAGTTCAGGCAGAACGGCAAGGGCGAACTGCCGGTGTGGCCGCTCGCGCAGACGGAAACCTTCACGATGGCCGGCCACCCATCGATCCCGCTGATCGCCGATGCGTACCTGAAGCACCTGACGAGCGCGGGCATCGACGACATATGGACCGCATTGACGACCACGCAGAGCGCGAGCGCGCACGGCTTCGACCAGTATCGTCAGAGCGGCTACGTGTACGCCGGCGACAACGCGTCGGTGTCGACGACGCAGGATTATTCGTTCGACGACTGGGCGACGGCCGCGGTCGGCAAGGCGGCGGGCAAGAGCACGGCCGACTATCGGCCCTACCTGCAGCGCAGCCAGAACTACCGCAACGTGTTCAACCCGACGCCGAACAACGGCTGGAAGTTTGCGCAGCCGAAGGATTCGCAAGGCAACTGGGTGGCGGGCTTCGACCCGACGGCGGCGGAGAAGACGGACTTCTCCGAATCGAATTCGTGGGTCGATACGTGGAACATCTTCCACGACTTCCCCGGCCTCGTCGCGTTGCTCGGCGGCAAGAGCCAGTTCATCGCGCAGCTCGATCGCACGTTCGATCCGGCCAATCCGCTGACCTTCCTCTTCAACCAGGGCTTTCCGGACCTGACCGGCCGCAGCGGCCAGTTCTTCGCGGGGAACGAGCCGGCGAACCACCTGCCGTACCTGTACGACGTCGCGGGCATGCCGTCGAAGACGCAGGATCGCGTGCGTGCGGTGATGGACGACATGTACTCGCTGACGCTGACGGCCGGTGATCGCGCGCTGCTCAGCGGCGACAGCCTGAAGGCCGCGCTGGCCGATCCGCGCCGCGTGCGCGATTCGGCGATTCCCGGCAACGACGATTGCGGGCAGTTGTCCGCGTGGTACGTGCTGTCCGCGCTCGGCATCTATTCGCTGAATCCGGTGGGCGGCGTGTTCTACCTCGGCACGCCGCTGTTCGAGGAGGCGACGATCGACATTCCGGTGGCGTCGGGCGGCGGGGACGGAAAGAGCCTGAAGTTCGGCGCGACGCGGCGCTTCAAGGTGACCGCGCATGCGGCCGGCGGCGGCGCGCCGTCATCGGTCAATCGCTACGTCCAGTCGGTCAGCCTGAACGGCACGCCGCTGCATCGGCCGTACATCACGTACGACGAGATGAAGGCCGGCGGCACGCTCGACTTCGTGATGGGTTCGGCGCCGAACGACGCCTGGGTCGGCGCCTGGAACGGGCAGGATCCGAACAGCGCGCTCGCGCCATCGCTGGCGCTGGCAGGCAAGTAGAGGCCGCAAGCGGCCCGCTGCGACGCGGGCCGCTTCTCCTTCACTTCATTTGACGGCGCGGGGCGCGGCCGCGAGGCAGGAAGCGGCCTGCCCCCGGGGATCTGACTTCGGGCCGCGCGGCGGGGACGCCATGCGCCAACGCGGTGACTGCTTCGGCGGCCCGCTCGCAAACGGGGCGCGCGACGCCAGGCGACGGTCTCCGTCCCGGCCGGCAACGCGCTCATGCCGCGCCGGCTCGGCATCGAACGGATCGGGCACCTGACGGCCGACCGCTTCGGTTTCACCGATTCAATCCCGGTGGTGGCCGCCGTCACGTTCGTGTCATGGGGCGTCGTCGCGCTTATGATGCGGGAACGCCACTGACAGGGTTCCCCGATATGGACGCGCCGCTCCCGCCGATGTCTGCCCCGATTTCCGAAACGGAACCTGAAACCGAAACCGTCGCCGAGCCGCGCGCGTCGCGCGTGCATCGGCCGGTCGCGCTCGTCACGGGATCGACGTCGGGGATCGGCGCGGCGATCGCGCGCCGGCTGGCGGCGGACGGCTACGCGGTGATCCTGCATTCGCGCAGCTCGGCCGACGTGGGACGCGCGATGGCGCGCGAATTCGGCGCAGCCTATGTGCAGGCCGATCTCGCCGACGATACCGAGCGTGTGCGGCTGATCCGCGAAGCCGTGGCCGTGCACGGGCGGCTCGACGTGCTCGTCAACAACGCAGGCGTGAGCCGTGTGATTCCGCATGACGATCTTGCTGCGGCGACACCCGACGTATGGCGCGAGATGCATGAGATCAACGTGATTGCGCCATTCCGGCTCGTTGCCGAGGCGGAGGCTGCGCTACGCGAGGCGGCGTCGCACGGGCGGGCCGGGTGCGTGGTGAACGTCAGCTCGCATGCGGGCGTGCGGCCGAAGGGGGCGTCGATTCCGTATGCGGCGGCGAAGGCGGCGCTCAATCACACGACGCGGCTGCTCGCGAAAACGCTCGCGCCGGCGATTCGCGTCAATGCGGTTGCGCCGGGGCTCGTCGATACGCCGCTCACGGCCGACTGGACGGATGCGCAGCAGCTCTGGCGCGAGCGCGCGCCGATGCGCCGTGCGGCGACGCCGGACGACATCGCGCAGACGGTCGCGATGCTCGTCGCGTCCGACTATGTGACGGGCGAGATCGTGATGCTCGACGGGGGAATGAACCTGACGTGAGGCGAGAGTCGGTGACGCACCGAAGCACCGAAGCGCCGAAATGCCGAAATGCCGAAATGCCGAAATGCCGAAGCACCGAGGCACCGAGGCACCGAGGCACCGAGGCACCGAGGCACCGAGGCACCGAGGCACCGAGGCACCGAGGCACCGAGGCACCGAGGCACCGAGGCACCGAAGCACCGAAGCACCGAAGCACCGAAGCACCGAAGCACCGAACGCGGATGCGGCCGCGAACCCGCGCGCAGGTGCCATACGCGCGATTACCGCGACCGCTTGCTTGCCGAGCGACGCGATCAGCCGAGGCGCGACCGCAGTTGCGCGAGTGCCTGATCGTGCGTGCGCTCGAATTTCAGCGGCGTGACGGCGACATACCCCTCACCCAGCGCGACCGTTTCCGAATCCGCATCGTCGTCGCGCGGCGCGCGGGAGAGCTTCAGCCAGTGATACTCGAGGTCGCGCGGGTCGCGCCCCGACACGATCTCGACGCCCTGCAGCGTGCCGGCGCCCTGGTTCGTCACCTTCAGCCCTCGCACCTCATCGGCGGGCCGCGGCGGGAAATTCACGTTCAGGCAGGCGTCGCTGTCCCAGCCCGCGGCCACGAGCCGGCGAATGACGTCCGGCGCAAGCGCGCGTGCCGTGTTCCACGGCACTGCGTTGCGATCGATGAAGGCCTGGCTCAGCGCGATGGCCGGCACGCCGACCAGCATGCTCGTCATCGCGGCGCCCACCGTGCCGGAAAACACCGTTTCGGTGCCGAGGTTCCCGCCGCGATTCACGCCGGACAGCACGATGTCGGGCCGCGTGTCCTTCATCAGGTGGCTGATCGCGATCGCGACGCAATCGCCGGGCGTGCCGCGCACCGCGAAGCGGCGTTCGCCCTTGCGATGCACGCGCAGCGGTTCGTGCAGGCTCAGCGAGTGCGACGTGCCGCTCTGGTCTTCCGCCGGTGCGACGATCCACACTTCGCGTGCCAGTTGCGTAGCGACCTGTTCGAGCACGTCAAGGCCGGGGGCGTCGATTCCGTCGTCATTGGTGAGCAGGACGCGGTCGAACAGCGGGCGGGTTTCTTGCATCGGGACGATCCTCGCGGAGTTGGGCAATGAGAGGGGAATGCAGCGTGGCGCAAGCCACAAGGCTAGCATTCCCGCGTGAGGATCGTCGTGTCGCGCGACGGGCGCGGATGTGAAAACGGGCGCATCGCGCGCCCGTTCGTCGGTGGCCGTGCCGCGGCGTGCGCGGCGGGTCGGAACCGCTCAGCCGAGCAGGTGCCGCAGCAGGCCGGCCGACACGACGCCGACGATGACGGTCGGCAGGATCGACAGGCGCGTCGCCGCGATCAGCGTCATGGCCAGCGCGAGCAGATCGGCCGGGCGCGTCGACACGAAGGCCGGCGCGATCACCGAGATCAGCACGCAGCCGGGCACGTTCTCCATCACCGACGCCATCCGCGGGCTCAGCGTGCGGTTGCGCAGCAGCACGTAGCCGAGGATGCGCGACAGATAGGTGGTCGACGCCATCAGCACGATCGTCGCGACCGTGCTGAAATCCGGGAAATCAGGCATCGCGCGGCTCCCACAGCAGCGCGGCGATCAGCCCCGCGCAGGCGCCGGCCGCGACGTACCACGCGCCGGGCACGGCCAGGTGCGTGGCCGCCGCGACGACGAGGCTCACGAACCACGGACGGCTCGCGCGCATCCCTTTCCACATCCCGCGCAGCAGCACCAGAAACACGGCCGTGAACGCCATGTCGAAGCCGTACTGCTCGACGTTGCCGATCGTCGGCCCGACGGCCGCGCCGAGCGTGGTCATCGAGATCCACGTCAGGTAGAGCCCCAGGCAGATGCCCGCGTAATAGGGCACGCTGATGTGCGTGGCCGAGCGGGCCCGGGCGTCGGCGAGCGACATCGCCCAGCTTTCGTCACACATGAAGAACAGCGCGAAGAACGCGCGGCGGCGCGGCAGGCGGCGGATATACGGCTCGAATGCGGCGCCCATCAGGATGTGGCGCGAATTCACGAGGAACGACATCGCGACGATCAGCGCGATGTGTGGCGGTGATGACCACAGATGGATCGCCGCGAATTCGGAGCCGCCGCCGAAGTTCATGCCGGTCATCATCGGCACTTCGAACAGGCTTAGCCCTTTCTGCGCGGCCTGCGCGCCGAGCACGAGCGCGAACGGCACGAAACCCAGCATGACGGGCAGCGCCGCGCGCAAACCGCGACCCATCTCGGCGACATAGGCGGGCTTGTCGCGAAGCCCTGACGACGTTGAAACGCTACTGCTCATTACTCCTCCTTCGGGGGAGGAATTGTCTGCTTTTTTGACTCGAATCGGGTTGCGTTGTGGCCAGATTTTTCTCAAAATTTGGCATTGAACGCGTGATACGCGAATTTTTTGGAATCGAATGCCAATGAAACTTGACGCCATCGACCGCCGGATCCTGAGCGCGCTCCAGCGCGACGGCCGCATGCAGAACGTGGAACTCGCGCACGAGGTCGGGCTGTCGCCGTCGCCGTGCCTGCGGCGCGTGCGCCTCCTCGAGGAAGCCGGCGTGATCGAGAAATACGTGGCCGTGCTGAATCCCGCGAAAGTCGGCAAGGGGCTGACGATCTTCACGCGCGTGTGGCTGAAGGGGCAGGACGCGGAATCGGTGAACCGCTTCGCCGAGGCCGTCCAGCAGATGCCGGAAGTCGTCGAATGCCACCTGATGGCGGGCGACTGCGATTTCCTGCTGCGTGTCGTCGCGGCCGACATCGACGATTACCGGCGCTTCCAGATGGAATACCTCACGCGTATTCCGGGGGTGCTGAGCGTGAAGACCGACATCCCGATGCAAAAGGTCAAGCTCACGTCGGCGCTACCGACCTAGTGCGACGCGAGTGCATGGCCACGCGACGATAGGTCGACGAGCAGTCACGGCTCGGTGACAATCGTCCGATAGACTGACGAATCACGCCGCTTCGAGCATGTCGCCTGTGATGTCGCGCGACGTTCGATGCGCAAGCAACTAACGGTCAATGTCGACGCGATCGGGCAGGCGGCGCTGCGCGCCGGGTCGTGCGTCGGCGCGAATGCGTTATTTCTTGTCGGGCCATTCATGCAGCCAATCAACACTCCGTGGAATTCGCTGGAAATCGTCAAGCTCGTGCTGGGCGTGCTGACGCCGTTGTCGGTCGCGTGTCTCGGCTGGCTCGTCGCACGCCGGCTGAAGCGGCTCGAACTCGTGCAGTGGACCAACCAGCGATTGATCGAGAAGCGGCTCGCGCTGTACGACGCGGTCGCGCCGCAGCTCAACGCGCTGCTGTGCTTCTACACGTGGATCGGCTACTGGAAGGACATCTCGCCGGACGACGTGATCCGCGCGAAGCGCGACCTCGACCGCACCTTCCACATCTACCGCTACCTGTTCGACGACGACGTGTACGACGCGTATCACACGTACATCCACGCGCTGTTCGACGTGCATACCGGCCCGGGCCGCGATGCGCGGATCCGTTCGCTGGTCCAGGCGCCCGACGGCGATCGCAGCGTGCACGGCTCGTATGAATGGAAACCGGCGTGGTCGGACCGTTTCGCGACTGCGAATGTCGTGCCGAAGGACGACGTGCTGCGGTACTACACACAGTTGATGGAGCGGCTGCGCGTGGCGCTGGGCGCGACACGCTGAAGGCCGCGCGGCGTCTGCGCACCGGTATCGAAATTCGCCACCCGGCGGCGCGGATATCCGCCCTTGCGCAAGAAGCGGGTGCGGCGCGCGGCTGCTGCTGACATGCTCGCGCCATCTCCACTCGCGCGAGGTCCGTATGGTTGTCGATACCGGCTGTCAGTCGCTCATGATCCGCTCACCTGCGGCGGGCTGGCGGCGTCTCTTCTCCGTGGGTTCTCACGATCCGCATGACATGCCGCTGCCGATCGAGCCGGAGATCGGCGACATCGTCTTCATCCGCGTCACCGTGCGACCGTTTCTCGAAGTGGCGAGCGCGACGCGCTCGTGGACGAATCACGTCGGAATCGTCGTCGGCGAGCGCGGCGGCGAGCCGTTGATTGCGGAGAGTACGTTCCCGTTGTCGCGCGTCACGACGATGTCGCGGTTTCTTGCGCGCTCCGATCGCGGCGCGTGCGTGATCGCGCGGCTGAAGCAGCCGCTCGATGCCGCGCAGCGGCGCCGGCTCGTGGAGGCTGCGATGCGCCGGCTCGGCGTGGTCTACGACACGGGGTTCAATCTTGCGTCGCGCCGGCAGTTCTGCTCGCGGTTCGTGCGCGAAGTCGTGCGCGATGCGACGCGGATCGTGCTCGGCGACGTCGAGACCTTCGACATGCTGCTGCGCCGGAATCCCGATCATCCGCTCGGCTTCTGGAGGATCTGGTACTTCGGCCGGATTCCGTGGCGCCGCCGCACGGTGACGCCGGCGAGTTTGCTGGGTAGCGGGGCGTTGCAGGTGGTGGCGGATACGCGCGAGCCGGCTACCGATCACGGTGACTGATGGCCGCGCGTGTCACCGGGCCGCGCGAGGTTTCATTCATGACGCGCAGGTGATGCCTGCGCTCAATTGCGCCCCGCTACCGCCAACCGCGCCGCCAGCCCCACGAACACCGACCCGAGCAGATACTGCGGCAGCTTCGACGGGCGGCGGCGCGAGCCGATCCGCCGGCTCAGCCGGCTCGCGGACAGGATGACCGCGCCGTTCACGACGATGCCGATCAGGTTCAGCACCGTCGCGAGCACGAGTATCTGCACGGCGATCGAACCGTGCCCGGGCCGCACGAACTGCGGAAACAGCGCGAGCACGAACAGCGCCATCTTCGGGTTCAGCAGGTTCGTCGTCAGCCCCTGGCGGAAGACCGCCGCGGTCGAGTGGCGTCGCGGCGACGCGACGGGCGACAGTGCGGTCGCATCCGAACGGAACGTCTTCCACGCGAGATACAGCAGATAGCCGGCGCCCGCGAAGCGCACGACGTCATAGGCGAGCGGCACCGCGACAAAAAGCTGCGACAGCCCGAGCGCGGCCGCCAGCGCATGGCAGTAGGTGCCGGCCTGGATGCCCGCGAGTGTCGCGAAGCCTGCACGCGGGCCCTGGCTCACGCTGCGGGACGCGATCAGCAGCATGTCGGGGCCCGGCGTGGCGGTCAGCGCGAGACACGCGCCGGAGAACAGCGCGAGCGTGGAGAGGTCGATCATGGGAGTCCCTTCTGTGGATGCCGCGTAAAAGGGAGGTCAGTTTAGGAGGGCGCGCGGGGCCGGTCAATCGAACGAACGGACGATGATCTGGCGGGTTGTCGAGGCCGATCGTCAACGCGCGTGCGCTGCCTTTGGCACGCACGTCGGTTCCCGACGCTGCATCAACGGCACACACCGATGCAGCGCGTTGCATGCGCGATCGCCGCACCGCTCAAGGCTTGCGGCAGGCCACCTGATAATCGATCACGGTGTTTGCCGACGGCTTGTCCGGTTCACCACCGACCGTCGTCACGCCGAGCACGCCGGCGGCGCTCCGGTAGCGCAGCGCGCAATAGCCCATGCCGGTGCCCGAACATGCTTCGGCTTCGATGATGCCGTGCTTCGCGAGCGTCGCCGCGCCGTCCATCGCATCCGGTGTCTCGCGCGGGCGCAGCGGTTGCCAGCCTTTCGCGATCAGGATCCGGCGCGCGACGTCGAGCGGCTTGCCGTACACGTTGGGCACGACTGCGCGGCCCTGGCAGTACGTGCTTTCAGCGGCGACGCGGGTCAGGCGCAGGCCACCGTTCGCTTCGTGCAACTCGCCGACGGGCGGCGCCGGGCCGTCGCCGCCCCAGATCAGCAGCGCGCCGCTTTCCAGCCGATCGGCCGTGCCGAGCTGCCAGCCTGCCTTGCGCGCCGTATAGCCGAGCGCGACGAGCGTCGTGCCGTCGAACACGCCGACGTTGCCGTTGCGCGCGAAACAGATCGCGCTCGTGCCGGCACTGAATCCGCTCGCGAACGTGACGACCGTGTAGCGGCCGAGCGGTGCTTCGGACGTCACGATCCAGTCGCGCTTCGCGACTTCACGGCCGGCCGCAGTGGTCGTCTTCGCGCGATATTGCGTGCAGAACGCGTCGAGCGAACCGTTTTCCGGCGAATGCGGCAGCACGCCGAGCGGCACCAGCGATGCGCCGGCGATATCGGAGGCCGTTCGCAAGGGATCGGCCGATGCCGTGCCGCCGAGCGCGGCGCACGCAACGGCTGCGATCGAAACGATCGAAGCAAGACCACGGGCAAACGGCAACGCAGCGAAACGGGACACGCTGGCTGTCTCCGGGAAAAGAGGGGCGGGCGCGATGATCGCGGATTTCCGCCCGCGTGTCACGGCCGCGCGCCTGCGTGCCACTGGCGTCTCAGCCTTTCGCGACGACGTCGATCCGCAGCGCTTCGCCGCCGGCGGCGATCGCCAGCAGACGATCGACGTTCGGGTGCGCGCCCGGACGGTTGCGCGCGTCGGCCGTATGCTCGGCGAATATCGCGAGGCCGTGCTCGGCGGTGTTCGCGTCGAGCGTGCCGAACACCTGCTTCAGGTAGTAGTACACCGCGAGCGAGCCCTGCTTGCCCGGCTGGTTCTCGATGGTTGCGACCACGTCGCCGTTCGCGCCGACGAGATCGATGCGCGCGACGCCGTCGATGGCCGGCAGTTGCGCGAGGTTGTCCTTGAATACTTGGGTCGGTTGAATCACTGAAAACACTCCGTCGGTTTGATCATGGGAAGGTGGCCGGCCGTATGTTATCCGATCGGCCACGATGCACTTTTCGACGTAACCGAGCGATTTGCACTTGGTCCGACCATCCGATTCGTCGACTATCCTGGGAACACCGGCGCCTGCTTGCCGGTTTGCCACACGGCAGCACGAACAGGTTGTGAAGTGACGGATGTCATTGAGGATGATTGTGTTGTCCGCGGTTGCCGGGTGCGGTGACTCCGCGGGCGATTCGATCCGTTCGGGTTTCCTGGTTGCTAGCCTGGCCCATCGCTGGCGGCGGCGAGAAGCGGAACGACCAGATCGCTGATCGGCGTCGGAATGCCGTGAGATCGTCCGTATCGCTGCACGACGCCGTTCCGGCAGTCCCATTCGAGGGGTTGGTTGCCTTGCCGATCGGCAAGAATGGACGTACTCAAATCGGGCGGAAAGCCATGGAATCCGTCGATGATCTCCTGCGGCACTTCATTGCCCAGCTTCGCGCCCTCCGCCCGCGCGACCTCGAGACATTCCCGCAGGTAGGCGAGCGACAGTTCGGTAATGTCGCTTCGCGAGTACATGCCGGCGCGGCGACCGGTCAGCACCATGAGTCCCGCCACCGCGTTCTGCAAAAGCTTTCGCCAGGCGAGGGAGATGAAATCCTCCGCAACCTCCGGCGCGCAGCGCGTGCCGTGCAAAGCCGAGACCACCACGTTGCTCGCCGGCGTATCGGGCAGAGTGAGCCGAGGCTTGCCCCGCAGCCACACCGATGCGCCCGATTCGCGCTGCGCCGGAAACCAGACGACCGATGGCACGACCGTGGCGCCGGCCGCATACGGCGCGAACGCGGCTTGTTGCTCGACGCCGTTTTGCAGCGCGCAGACGACGGTATTCGCATCGCACAGCGCGGAGACCCAGGGTGCCGCGCTCGCCACCTGCGTCGACTTGACAGCAACGAATACGAGATCGACCTTTTCCTTGACTGCTTGCGGGTCGGTCAGTACGGGCCCGGGCACGACGATCTCGCCGCCATCGAAGCGCAATTTCAACTGCTCGTGCGCCGAGCGGCCGCAGATCACCGGCGTGCGTCCGGCTTCATGAAGGGCCGCGGCGACGGTCGTTCCGATTGCGCCCGGGCCGACAAGGCCGACGGTCGGGTAGTAAGACTTCGTCATGGTGTTCGTCCTGTTGAGTCATCCGCCAGATGCGGGCGCAGCGCGAGGGCGAGCGGAAAAATCGCGAGGGCGGTCAACGCGGTCGCATACGTGGCGCCATGCACACCGATCCTGTCGCCCAGGAACCCGTAGAGAACAGGCGATAGCGCGCCCGATGCGATCGTCCCCGTGTAGAAAATCGCGAATGCGCGCTCGGTGCGCTCGGGCGCGGACATCTCCGGAACGGTTCCGTACAGCACCGACGACGTGCCGTTGAGCATCATACCCAGAATCGGCAGCAGCACCATGGTCAGTGCCAACGGGAGATACATCACCGCGACGATGCACGCGGCCGTACCGCCCTCCGTGAGCAACACCGTACCGGCCACACCCATGCGTGCGCCCAGCCAGCCACACATGAATTTGCCGGCCGCGCCGCCGATGAAAACGAGCGCGAGGGCCGTTCCCAGCAGTTGAGGCGAGACGCCTTTTGCCTTGAGCAGGAAAGGCAGAAAGGTAAGCAGTCCCATGCGTACCGCCGTATCGAGCACGCCGATGGAAAACAGCGTGGGGAATCCGCTTCCGCCGGTGCCACTGCGTCGAGCGGACGCGTGCTCTTTGGCCCCCGGCTTTCCGGCGCCACGCGGCACGGCGGGAAACCAGAGCGCGATGACGGCGGCCACGACGCAGCCCAAACCGGCGACGATCCATAGCGCGTGACGCCACGGCATCAGGGTCACGAGCAGCGAAATGGCGGCCGGCAGCGCGGATTTCCCCAGGTCGCCGGAAAAGTTGTAGATGCTCAGTGGGCCTCTCGCGTCGCGTCCGTAGATGCGGGAGACGGCGCCCGACGCGATCGGATGCTGCGTGCTGGATCCGCCGCCCGAAATCGCCAGCGCCACGCCCAGACCGAGCAGGCCACCCGACATGCCCGCGATCGCATAGCCGAGCGCGGCGAGCAGCGTGCCGATTGCGAGGGTCGTGCGGCTGCCCAGGTGTTGCGCGAGACGCCCCGCGGACAACTGCAGCGTCGCCATCGTGCCGGCATAGATGCCGCGCAGGATCGCAAGGGCCGCAAAGTCGAGCCCGAATTCCGACTGCCACACCGGTAACAACGCGTAGATCATGTCGGTATAGCCATCGTGCATGGCGTGCGCAACGCAGGATAGCCATAGCACGCGCCGTCGGGGTGGCGCGGTCTCCTGCATCGCGGGAGGGGAAAAAACCGGCAGGCGCATCGTCGTTCGCTCCGTGCGAGCGGTCAGCGGAAGCCGCTGGTGGTATCGCTTTCGCGCTCGATAGGGCAATTTTATGGTCGAGGCGGCAGTATTTTCAATTGAGCTAAAATCGCGTCAATGGAGAGAAAAAGTCACGTCATGAGCGGAAACCGGGACGCTGCGAAGCACTGGGGCGAGTTGCCCCCGCTCAACGCGCTGCGCGCTTTCGATGCGGTCGCGCGGCACGGCAGCTTCGCGAGGGCCGCGGTGGAGCTGCATGTCACCCATTGGGCCGTAGGCAAGCAGATCAGGTCGCTGGAGGACTGGTTCGGCCTGCCATTGTTCGACCGTCGTCCGCGCGGTGTCGTGCTGACCGACGAAGGGGCCGCGTTGCTGAATGACGTCAGCCACGCGTTCGAGCGCCTCGGTACCGCGGTGGTGCGGCTGCGCCACGACACGTTCACGCACCGGATATCGGGCGTCGTGCGGGTGAATGTGCCGATGAGCTTTGCGCTTTGCTGGCTGCTGCCGCGGCTCGCCGATTTCCATTCGCGGTACCCCGAAATCGACGTCAGGGTGTCGACGACATCGCGCAAGTTGCGCTATGTCGCTGACGCCTTCGATATCGGTGTGCGTTCCGGTCCCGAGCAAGGTGCGGGCGTCGTATCGCGCCCGTTGATGCCCGACCTGCGCGTGCCGGCCTGCAATCCCGCATTACTGCGCCAGCATCCGATACAGAGCGTGGCCGACCTGCGTCATCATGTCCTGCTGCATTCGGCCACGACGCGCTCTGCCTGGTCGCACTGGTTGCGGGAAGCCGGTGCATCCGATCTGCGGGCCGCGCGCCATGTCGAATTCGATCATGTGAATCTGCAGCTCGGCGCGGCCATCGAGGGGCTCGGCGTGGCCCTGGCCTCCCTGCCGCTGATCGGGCGCGATCTCGCCGAGGGGCGCCTCGTGTGCCCGATCGCATCGCCTGTATGGCGTGCCGACGACTACATGCTGGTGACGAACGCCGATCGTGCCGACGATGCCGCAGTGTCCGCGTTCGAGGAATGGATGGAAGGCATGGCGAGCCGAGAGGCTGGATAGGCCCGCAGATCAGACCACGCGGCGCAACTTCCAGGCTCACCTGTGAGCAACAGCACCGCATACGCGAGGCTGTACGCATCGATGACCCATGGCAGCGTACCGACACGCGCGCCGAACGCGGTGCCGATCGGTTCGGTCGAGAGATAGCCGATCGCGGTGTCGATCCGCGCGATCGACACCGCGATGCACAGGGCCGGCAGCACGAGGTGGTGCCGGGACGGCCCAGCCGCATCGACACCGCCGGCGGAGGCGCGACGAAGCGCCGGGTTCCCTGGCATCCCCCTGGGCGGTTCGTTACCGGCCGGTGCCGGTCAACACGCCCGCATCGCGCGCACGCTCGATGTCCGGGCTGCGATACGCGCGCTCGGGAATCTCGGCGAGCCGCGACGCGTGCACCTGATGCGGCGTAAGGCCGTAGAACTTCTGAAAACTCATGATCAGCGGCGACCACTTGTCCGGATCGATGCGGTCCGGATGCCCGTCCATCAGCAGGTCGGGATGCACGTGCACGCGCTGGATGCGCAACTCGAACACGCGGATGTGGCCACGCACGTCGAGCGTTTCCTCACCGATCCCGTGCGTGGCCGCGACGACCGCTTCCATATGCACCGGGCATTCGAGCGCACGCGGCGGCGCGACGGTTTGCGACACCGCCTCGGTGAGCCCGGCCGTGCCGAATTTGTCGGGTTCGTACACGTAGCCCTTCGCGCGCTTGCCGTCCGGCACCGGGTAGGTGCCCGTCGTGCGCGCGATCCGGTCGACCGCGTGCGCCTGTGCCGACGACGGCAGGTTCAGCACGCACTCGCCGGTGCGCAGCAGGTTGCGGGTGGTCTGCGAACTGGTGGCGATGCCGATCACGCCGCGCCAGCCGAGCCAGAACGCGGATGAGATCGGCGCGAGATTGGCCGTGCCGTCTTCGTTCAGCGTGCTGACCAGCACGACGGGCGTGCCGAAATAGAGGATGTTCGGTTCGGTGACGCAATGCGGAGCGTTCATGATCGGTGCCTTCGTTGGGGGATCAGTCCGCATGCTGATCCCGTCGCGGCGGCACGGCGCTCCGAATCTTGTCGTGTCATTCCGGAAGGTGCGCGGGAACGCCATTTGCGCCGGTCAGGACCGCCCGGCATCGCGCGCGCTTTTCCGCTACAGTAGGAAATCGCAGGCCGCGCCCGCCGCGTCACACGGGCACGCGCGGCCTAGTTCCGCCAACGCACACGAGGGCCTGATGGATACCGAGCAACGCTACACCGCCAACGCGCCGACGCGCGCGGAAGTCGACGCACTGGGCGGCCCGACCGTCATCGAATTCGGCGCGAACTGGTGCGGGATCTGCGCGGGCGCGCAGCCGGCGATCACGGCGTCGTTTTCCGCGCATCCCGCCGTGCGACACCTGAAGATCGAGGACGGCCCGGGCCGCCCGCTCGGCCGCTCGTTCGGCGTGAAGCTGTGGCCCACCCTGGTGTTCCTGCGTGATGGTGTCGAAGTCGCGCGCGTCGTGCGCCCTGCCGACGCGAAGCAGATCGAAGCCGACGGCTTCGCCGCGCTGTCCTGAGGTCACTACGATGCAACAGGCGATCACGCATATCGGCATCGACACGCGCGGCGGCGGCCTCGTCGAATTCACGTCGCAGGTGCGTGCGTTCGTCGACCAGCAGGCCATCAGTACCGGCCTGCTCACCGTGTTCTGTCGCCATACCTCGGCGTCGCTGCTGATCCAGGAGAATGCCGATGCGTCGGTGCAGCGCGACATCGAGCGCTACTTCGCGACGCTCGCGCCCGAGGACGCCACGCGCTACGAGCACGACACCGAAGGCACCGACGACATGCCGGCGCATCTGCGCACGGCGCTCACGCAGGTGCAATTGTCGATTCCGGTCGAGCAGGGGCGCCTGGTGCTCGGCACGTGGCAGGGGATTTACCTGTTCGAGCATCGCCGCGCGGCGCACCGCCGGGATATCGTGCTGCACCTGATCGGGGAGTAAGCGGCAACCAGCGGCGCATCGCCGGCGCACCGGCTCAGGCGAGCAGCTTCTCGACGAGCGCGCCGAGTTCGCGCAGGTGGACGGGCTTCGGCAGGAATGCGTCGAATACCTGCTTGTTCTCGCGCAGCGCAGCCGATTCGTATGCGCTGACGCCGAGGATCGACGGATGCCGGCCATCGTCGTCGGGTACCGCGACCGTGCGAATGCGCCGCGCGACCTCGAAGCCGCTCAAGTCCGGCAGCTCGAGATCGATTACGACGATGTCGTAACGGCCCGTGCCGAAGCGCGCGACGCCTTCCTGCCCAGTGCCGCACAGATCGGCTTCGATGCCGAGCGCCGACAGCATCGCGCCGAGCGTTTCGCGCGCGTTGTCGTCGTCGTCGACCACCAGCGCGCGCCGGTCGCGGTGCTGGGCCGCGTGCGGCAGCGCGAGCGCGTCGCCGGGCGCGTTGCCGGCGGTGTCGATGCCGGGCACTTCGGCCGGCAGCGTCACGACGAACTCGCTGCCTTCGCCCACGACGCTGCGCACGTCCACATGCCCGCGCAGTGTCGTCACGATTTCGCGCACGACGGCGAGCCCCATGCCGATTCCGTCCACGTGCAGCCCGACTGCGTCGTTCGCGCGATAGAACGGCTCGAAGATCTTCGACAGGTGCGGCTTCGCGATGCCGGCGCCCGTGTCGCGCACCGCGATCTTCAATTGTGGGCCGGCCGGCGCATCGGCGAGCGTGATCGACACGTCGATCGACCCGCCGAGCGTGTACTTGACCGAGTTCTCGATCAGGTTCGACAGCACCTGGCGCAGCAGCTTGCGATCCGAACGGATCGTGAGGTCGTGCGGCTCGACCTGCTGCACGATCGCGATCCGCTTGGCCGCGATCTTCTCGCGCAATGGATCGAGCACCTCGGCGAGCAGCGACGCCATGCCGACGGTTTCCCGTTCGGCGAGGCGCTTCGTCGAGCGCAGCTTGATGTAGTCCGTCAGATCCTTGACGAGCGCCTCGAGGGACAACGCGGAATTCTGCAGCCGCCGGATCGTCTTCAGGTTCGCATCCGACTGCGGGCGCGCGAGCAGGATCTCGACCGATCCGCAGATCGCCTGCAGCGGCGTGCGCAACTCGTGGCTGACCATCCCGAGGAACGCGTTCTTCGCCTCGATCATTTCGAACGCGCGGTCGGACGCCTTGCGTTCCGCGTCGAGCGCCGCGTCCTGCCGCTCGAGCAGGTCGTCACGCGTGCGCATCGTATAGAACAGCAGCAGGAACAGCGCGCACAGGATCACGCCGAGCACGATGCCGAGGATCAGGATCGCGCGCTGCTTCTCCTTTAGCTGATGGAACGTGAAGTCGCGCTGCGCCATTTCGATCGCGCGGAAATAGTTCGCGAGGCCGTTGACCTTCGGCCAGTACGCATTGACCTCGTCGATGACCTGCTGCGCGCTTTTCGGCGAATCGCTCAGCAACGGCACTTCACGCTTCAGGCGTGTCATGAATTCGCCGAGCGCGTTGATCTCGTTGCGCGCGCGCGGGATGCGCAGCCAGTATTCGGACACTTCCGACGGCCGCTGCAGAAAGCCGAACGACACCGACAGGCTGTCGAGCTGCATCTGCACGTGATTGAAATCGTCGTCCTGGTGCGTCGCGTAGAGGATCAGCTGCCGGTCGAACCGCGTATAGACGTTGCGGTATTGCGCGGCGGTCCAGAACACGCCTTCGCGCGGCCCTTCGAGCACGCCCTCGTTGACCGAGGTGGCGAGGAGGTCCCACAGCAGGAACGCCCACGCGGCGAACCCCATGATCCACAGCGAGCCGAGGACCAGGATGATTTTTCTATTTTTCCATCGCCGGCGTGTCATTTCACCGTCAGGCCGATGATCTGCCACGCGAACTTGGCTTCGCCGAGCGGCGTCTTCAGTTCATCGGGATACTGGTCGCGCGGGTACATGATCCACAGCGGGCCGTAGTTGTCGTTGCCGAGCACCTTGCCGTTCATCGTCCGCGCGAGGATCACGCCGTAACGATCGGCGTCGGACACGGGGATCGTGAACGTGTACTCGTCGATGCAGCGGAACTCGATCTGCGTGCCGTGCGCGCCGACGGTCTTCAGGATGTCGGACAGGCGCGGGCCGGTGAAGGCCGCTTTCGGCGTCCAGCTCGTCGACGTGACGATCGTATGCTGCGGCAGCGCCATCAGCGCCTGCTCGGAAAACACGTACGCCGTCTTGCCCTGCTGGTTGTGCTTGTCGATCTTGCCGTCGACGGTGAACGTAAACGACGAAGCGGCCCAGGTCGCGGCGGCCATGCCGAGCAGGCAGGCCGTCAGCAGGCGCTTGGTCCAGATGGTCGAGATTCGCATGTCTTGCCCTCGGTCGTGCGATGGTGATTTGTCTGTGGTCTCAGTTCGCGGCGGCCGTGGCCGGCAGCGTGATCTTCAGTTCGCGCGCCACTTCGGCGAACAGGATCGGCAGGCGCACGGGCTTTTCCTCGCAGCGTGCGTTGTAGTGCGACACGATGTGCGCGATTTCGTCCTCGCTGGCTTCGCCGGTCGAGATCTTGCCGGTCAGCAGGAAGATCGGCGCGCCGCTGTTCTCGCTCGAACGGATGCCGCGCACGAGTTCGGCGGCGGTCTGGTCGCCGAGCATCCAGTCGAGGATGTAGCCGTCGAAATCCTCGACCTCCAGTGCCTTGCGGAACGCCGCGCCGTCGAAGTACGGGATCGCGTTCACACCTTTTTCGATGAAATATTCACATACCGTTTCGGCGACGTCCTGCGAATCGTCGACCACGGCGATGCGCGCCGCATACACGTTCGGCTGGGTCGAGCGCAGCTCGATGACGTCGACCGGATACGTGCGGCCCTCGCGCGCGTGCTGACGCTCGGTGATGAGCCACTCGCCCTGCCACTGCAGCGCGACGAAATCCGTCTCGCTCTGGCTGCTGGCCTTGGTCGAGATCGCGGCGCGGCAGCGAAAGCGCCGCGACTCGATCACGAGCGTCGCGTCGATCATCTCGGCGGCGGCCGGCTGCGTGCCCTTGTCGTCGAGCAGGATCGCGGGCGGCACGCCGAAGTGCGTCGCAATGTCCTGCAATTGCGACAGGTTCCACGGGATCAGGCCTTTCATCTTGCGCGTGACGACCGAGAAGCTCAGGCCGAGCACGTTCGCGATCGTCGTGTTGTGACTTCGCGGCGGAATGCCGTTTCGGTTCAGTAGGTCGCGCACCTTGTTGGCGGTGATCAGATCGACGTTGGCCTGCTCGCTGTTGGGCATCTCGATGGGGTCTCCAGGGGGTTTGGGCGAGGGTGAGCATATCAAAACTGACGTGTCATGCAAGCTTTGAAAAAGCGAATGACCTTGACATGCCTTTTTTCTTCATTATTATTGCTCACCACGTCACTATTGTTTGTCGCGTCATGTTTGGAGATCACCGACGGCCACAGTCGGACCGGCGAAAAGCGACAGCAATGAAGCAGTGACGGAACGATTCGAAGAGAGAACCTGAGAGAGCCTTGGAATGCGTGTCGGCGTTGGCGGATTGTATCCGTTGCGCCGCACGCCGCCGGGTGTGAGCTCACGGGGGTGGGATAGCTCGCAGAATTGCGGCGCCAATAAAACTTGAGGGACGTAACAATGTACCGCCGTTTACTCGCACCGGGGCTGCTGTTGCTATTGGCCGCGTGCGCGCAGGATCCGTCGATCACCAGCAACACGGTGCGGATCTGCGACGACACAGGCTGTTCCGACCGTCCTAAAGATCAGGTGTCCTATCAAAAAAGGGGCGATTCGGAAGACCAGGAAAGCCCGCGCATCGCTGCGTTGAAGCAGACCGCGAAGACCCAGCCGAAGGCCGCCTACGACCTCGGCCTGCGTTATTTCCGCGGCGACGGCGTGCGCCAGGACAGCTACCAGGCACTCAAGTGGATGCGCGAGGCCGCCGAGCGTGGCGACTTGCAGGCGCAGAAGGCGCTCGGCAGTTTCTACCTGTTCGGCCTCGAGGAAATGGGCTCCGACGCACGCGAGGCGGAGAAATGGCTGTCGATCGCGGCCGGGCGCGGCGACAAGGAGTCGAAGAAGCTGCTCGACCTGGCGCGCAAGGCCAAGAAGGAAGACGAAGAAGACTGGAAATGGCGCACGGAATGGCGTGACCGCTATTACGGCTACTGGTACTCGGGCTATCCGTACTACGGCGTCTGGCAGCAGACGTACTGGTACTACTGACCGAGCCTGAAGCAACGGGGGGCAGCAGCGGGGAGACCACCATCGCGCGCCAGCCGGGGGGCTTATCGAAGTTCGCACGAACACATAAGCCGAACAACGACTCTAATCGATCGACAACGACATGAAGACCATCCTTTCCCAACGTCTCACTCAGGGTGCGCTGGTGGCAGCGCTTTGCGCGTCCGTGGCAGGCTGCGGCGGCGTGGTGACGCCCGGCGGCCAGAACGCCGGCGTGACGGGCGCGGCGGCCGGCGGCGCGAGCGCCGGCGCCGATTCGCAGCTGCAACGCTGCACGTCGCCGCTGGGCACGATCGCGGTCGACGACGGGCGCAACGCCGACTGGTGGGGCCCGTTCGGCAGTGCGACCAAGGTGACGAGCATCGACCCGCTGCTGCGCCTGGCGGTGCAGCAGTCGAACTGCTTCGTGATCACGTCGATCGGCAACCAGAAGAGCGACGCGCGCCTGTCGCGCATCACGCAGTTGCAGCGCAACTCGGGCGAATACCGCGCGGGCTCGAAGCAGCAGAAGGGCCAGCGTGTCGCGGCCGACTACTACATGGAGCCGCAGATCGTGATCAACGATTCGCCGATCGGCGGCATCGGCAGCATGATCGGCGGGCTGATCGGCAACAGCGCGGTGGCCGCGGTAGCGGGCCATCTGCAGACGAAGGCGTCGGTCGTGACGCTGACGCTGTTCGACGTGCGCTCGGCGGTGCAGATCGCGGCGTCGGAAGGCAGCTCGACGGCGACGAACTACGGCGCGGCGCTGGGTGGCTTCGGCGGCGGCGTAGGTGGCGGGCTCGCCGGTTTCTCGACGACGCCGGAAGGCAAGGCGACGGTCGTTGCGTTCATCGATGCGTGGAACAAGATGGTCGTCGCACTGCGCAGCTACAAGGCGCAGGACGTCAAGGGCGGCCTCGGCCGCGGTGGCCAGCTCCAGGTCAACTGACGTCCCCGGGCCGGCGGTACGCCGCCGGCCGATTCCTGATTCCTGACCCTCCGTGCGCGCGGCGTGATCCGCGCGTACCGGCTTCGTTCATCCTTTCTGCATCGAGGTGATCCCGATGAAAGCCGTTGCTCTGATTGCATTGACCTGTCTGGCGTTGACCGCTTGCGGCGGCGACGATTCCTCGCCCGCGGCGTCCGGCGGATCGGGTTCGAGCAACAACGGCGGCGCCGGCGGGACCGGCGGCACGGGTTCGGGCGGCTCGGGAAGCGGCGGCAATGGCGGTTCGGGTGGTTCCGGCGGCTCGGGCGGCGGCACGCTGACGTGGCGCTACGAGGCGCAACCCGTCGCGGCCGACAAGGCGAGCTTCCTCACGCTGGTCAACAGCGAAGGCGCGAAGGGCTACCGCTATCTGGGCGACTATTACTACAGCTCGAGCAACGGCGGGACGCAATCGATCTTCGTGAACGATGGCACCGCGCAGACCTACACGTACCAGTTGCAGAACGCCCCGGCCGACATGACGTCCTTCGTCAACACGGCCAACGCGCAAGGGTCGAGCGGCTACCGCTACGAAGGGCCGCTCACGTACGGCGATCTCTATCGCAAGGACGGCGGCTCGTCGGCCACGTACACGTACACGGCGACGGGCTTGCCGGCCGACGCGAATGCGTTCCTCACCCAGGCGAACGGCCAGGGCCAGTCGGGCTACTGGTTCCTGGGGCCGATCGCGGTGGCATCGGTGCAGGCGAACATCTACATGAAGAACAACGCGTCGAGCGCGACCTATACGTACGACGCGCTGGCGCCGACGTCGACCGTCAGCGACTTCATCGCGCAGGCCAACAGCGAAGGGGCGAAGGGGTATCGCGCGAAGGGCGCGATGGCGTTCGGCACGGCGATCTCGTGGGTCTACGTGAAGGACCAGACGCAGTCGCCGACCTTCACGTACCAGTCGGCCGCGATCCAGTCGACCGGCGCGAGCTTCGTCCAGCAGTCGAACACGTTCGGCGGACAGGGCAGCGCGTATCTGAGCGACATGGCGCTCGGCACCACGCCGCCGCTCGCGATGGCGTCGTTCTATTTCACGCCGAAGAACTGCACGGGCTTCCTGTGCACGACGCTGAACCCGCTTACGCAGAACTGAGCGAACGAGGCGGCGGGCGCCCCCGCGCTCGTCGCTTCGGCGCCCGATGCTTCGCGACGGCGCGTTCCGTTCGGCGCCGATACCGGACGCGTGTCCGAACGGCATGGCCTGTGTCCCCATTCCGCCCCGATTCCCTCGGCGTTCGATGATGTCGATTCGGGTGGAAATTTCGTTCAAGTTCAAAAATACAATTAATTCATATTGGACATGTACTAAACACGTCGCTTCGGCCTGATTTTTGGCGGCCCGTTTGGCATGATCGGACCACTTCAATCGTCCACGGCCACATTCGTACGCGACGTCGGAGCCGGGCGAGAACGCGAGCCGGCAGCCGGCGTCGTCGTTTCGCGACATGCCTTACAGTCCACTCCAGTCTCTCCGGCGTTACCAGAACATTTCGATGTTTGGCGGCGGAATCGTCGTCACGGTCCTGATCCTGATCGCCTGCGCGTTCGGGATGGGGTCGATCGTGTATGGCTACCTGGACGGCGAGCGGCACAATTTCCTCACGGGGCTCGTGCAGACGCTCAACGAGATCAAGGTCAGCGAGACGTCGTTCCGCAACGGCGTGACCAATGCGCAGCTGATCTGGCGCGAAACCGGCCCGGCGCCGGAAACCGTCGTCGATACGTTCTTCGCCAACGACGAGCAGGTCACGATCAAGCCCTATCCCTCCGTCGTGCTCGGCGTGCCGGGCCAGACGGCCGACCGCACCGAGATCGCGCGCTACCTGTCGCTGTCCGTGCTGCTGGCGCGCATCTGCGCGGCAAGCTCGATCAATCGGGGGAGCACGCTCGTCGGCTATCACTACAGTACGCGCACGGGCCTGCTGGGCCTCGTGCCGGGTTCGGGCCCCGGCACGACCGCGCTGGCGACGCCGGAAGGGCGCGCGCGTGCGATCGACGCGTTGCGGATCGATTTCGGTGACGCGAATCCGGCGGCGGCCGGCACGAGCGGCAAGCCGCGTGTGCGCTGGCTGCCGCCGTTCGTCGATCCCGTCTCGGGCGACGCGCGCATCCGGATCGCCGCGCGGGCCGAGGTCGACGGCGAGCCGTTCGCGGTACTCGTGACCGAATACGCGCCGGAGCGATTGCTGTCGTGGCAGCTCGCGCATCCGGCGGACGGCGTGTTCCTCGTGACGACGGCGGACAACCATCTGGTCACGGCGAGCCCCGACATCTCGAGCGACGCCACACTGATCGGCCGTCTGCTGAGCCTGAACATGCCGCGCGACCGGGCCGCGCTGGAGGAAGCGTCGTTCCGCGACGGTTTCGTGCTCTTCCACGGCAAGCTCGACTCGACGGGCTGGACGCTCGTCTATGCGTTGCGGTGGACCGACGTCGCCGCGAACATCGCGCTGCGCGCGGGCCTGTTGCTCGGCGCGTCGCTGCTGACGATCGTGATCATGTGGGTGTTGCTCGTACGCCTCCATCGGCGCGTATTCGCATCGGTCTACGCACGTTCGCAGCGCGTGTTCGACAGCGAGGCGCTGTGCCGCAGCGTGATCGAGACGGCGCCAATCGGGCTCGGCCTGATCTCGCGCGCCGATGGCCATTTCATGCTCGTCAGTCCCGCGCTTGCCGAAATGATCGCGCGGCTCGGCAGCGACTATCGGACGCTGTCCGCCCAGGCGGTCGCCCGATACAACGCCTTTGTCGAGGGCGGCGCGTCCGGCGGCCCGCTGCAGGCCGATGTCGTGCTGCCCGATACCGGGGCCGATACGGCGCCGCTGCAGCTCGAGATGAACGTATGCGGCGCGCGCTATCAGGAAATCGACGTGCTGATCGTCGCGGTCGCCGACGTGACGGGCCGGCGGCAACTCATGCAGAAGCTCGAGGAAGCCGTCTGCGCGGCCGATTCGGCGAATGCGGCGAAGTCGTCGTTCCTCGCGGCGATGACGCACGAAATCCGCACGCCGCTGAACGTGATCCTCGGCAATCTCGAGCTGCTGGAGCGTTCGGCGCTGGATGGGGCCCAGCACGATCGCGTGCAGACGCTGAAGGCGGCCGCGTCCGGCCTGCTCGGGCTCGTCAGCGACATTCTCGACTTCTCGAAAATCGAAGCCGGCGCAATGTCGGTCGAGTCGATCGAATTCGACGTGATCGGCGTGATCGAGCGGGCGCTGACCGCGTTCGCGCCTGTCGCGAAGGCGAAAGGGCTGCCGTTGTATTGCGTGTTTGACGCGAGCGGCGAGCAGCGCATGCGCGGCGACCCGACCCGGCTGGCGCAGGTACTCGGCAACCTGCTGAGCAACGCGATCAAGTTCACCGCCGACGGGCACGTGACCGTGCACGTGTCGGTCGCGTCGGCCGGTTGCGGCGACGCGGAATTGTCGATCGCGGTCGAGGATACCGGCGTCGGCATCGCGGGCGTCGATCGGCACAAGCTGTTCAAGGCGTTCTCGCAGGTCGATGCGACGATCACGCGCCGCTACGGCGGCACGGGGCTCGGACTCGCGCTCTGCGATCGGCTGGCCTCTGCGATGGGTGGCCGGATCGAGGTCGCGAGCGCGCCGGGCACCGGCAGTTGTTTCACGCTGACGGTGCCGCTCGGCATGCTTGTCGTGCCGCTCGCCCCGCATGCCGTGTGCGGCTCGCAGGCGTCGCTGATCGTCGTCGCGCGGCCGGAATGGCAGCGCTTCGCCTTGCCGCATCTGCGCGCCTGGGGTTTCGATGTCGACGCATTCGAGCGCCCGACGCACATTCCGGCCGACCGGCTCGCGCGGGCGGACGCCATCGTGCTGTTCGGCGAATCCGATACCTGGTCTCGCGAGGAACTGGACAGCCTGTGCGGCGAGATACCGGTCATCTTCGCCATGCCGGACGGGCCGCTGCAACCGTATCGGGCCGGCCGGACGATACGCGTATCCAGCTATGCGCTGAGCGGATTCAGGGTGGCGCTCATGGACGCGATCCCGGCGCCTGGTACGCGGGCCGCGCGATTGCCGATGCCGACGCGTGCCACGCCGCGTCGCACATTGCGCGTGTTGCTGGCCGATGCCGATGCCGTCAGCAGCACGCTGCTCCGGGAGCAGCTCGACGTGCTGGGCTGCGAGGCGCGTACGGCAGGCTCGGCCGAAGCAGTGCTCGACCTGCTGACGGCCCGCGAGTGGGATGTGCTGCTGCTGGATGCCAGCCTGCCCGGTATGCCGGCCGGCATACCGGCGGGCGCGGTGCGGGATCTCGGCATGGCTTGCGAGGTGGTCGTGGTGACGTCGCATGTCGGGCCCGACGACATGCGTCGGTACGCGGGCGCGGGGATCGGCTGCGTGCTGACCAAGCCCGTGACGCTCGCGCATCTGCGCGATGCGCTGGCGGGCATCGCACGGCGGCGCGGTGTGTCGGCGATGGAGGGAAACATACAAGAACAGGATGTCGCGCACGTCACGCGTAGCGACGCGGCGTGATGTGTGCGAATCGCAACAGGTTACGGGCCATCCGCCCCAAGGATGGTAGGCAGCGCGTCGCCTCGGCACGGGGCGGCGCGGTTTATTCAGGTGAGAAGAGGGGGAGACCGTGAGCTATACGGTGAAAGTCTTCGCACTGTTGCTCGATTTCGCCACGCTTCCCGAGAAATCCCGGAGGGATTTTCTCGCGAGGATGAACGAATTCCTGATCATGTCGCCGATGCAGAAGCGGCGCGCGATCAGCGAGTGGAGGCAGGCCACGGAAGAGCGTGGCGCATCGGGTGACAGATAGTGTGCAGCGACAGTAACGACGACGTGGTCGCCGCGAGACTCGCGCAGCGGCGGGGAAGCGGCCCTGTCCGATGGGGGAAAGGACCCTGTCAGGCTGCGGGTCGTTCCGGGCCCATTCGCGTCGGGTGTGCCGGGGGAGACGCAATGCCGCGCGCAGACGAAGCAGCGCGCGCATCTGCCTGACGGCCAATACATACGGCCTCGCCGGCGTTTTATCTTAAAATTGAATCGCGCGTGCATCGGAAGGTGCACTGAGTCGACGCCAGCCGGCAGGATGGAACGAAGCCGGAGGCGGCTTGCATCCTGCGGCGATCAATGGCGGCGCGGTCGAAAGCCTCGGGGAGAACAGGGACCATGAATGAATTCTTTGTGCGTGTGATGGTGGCCGACGACCACCCATCATCTGCGATCGGGATGTCGCAGGCGCTGGCTGACAGCAGCACGGTCCGGCTCGTCGGCTCCGTTTCCAATTCGACCGATCTCGTGGCGGCACTCGACGAAAAGCCGAGCGACGTGCTCGTCGTCGACTATGTGATGCCCGGCGGGAAATTCGGCGACGGTCTCGTGCTGCTGTCGTTCCTCCAGCGCCGCTATCCCGCGCTACGCCTCGTGACGATCACGATGATCGACAACCCGAGCGTGCTGCATGCGATCCGCAAACAGGGTGTCGGCTGCATTCTGAGCAAATCGGATGCGATCTCGCATCTCGTCGGCGCCGTGCATGCGGCCTTCGTCGGCGCCAACTACCTGTCGCCGCATATCAAGCAGTTGCTCGAGTCGACCGGCACGTCGCCGTCGGTCCGTCCGTTGACGACGCGCGAGATCGAAGTGGTGCGCCTGTTCAGCGCCGGCTATACGGTCGGCGAGATCGCGGTACAGCTCCATCGCAGCAAGCAGACGATCAGTTCGCAGAAGACGAGCGCGATGAAGAAGCTCGGCCTCGTGCGTGACGCCGACCTGATCCGTTATGCCGACGAGGGCAAGTTGTCCGAGGTGTCGGCCGATACGCCGACGGAAGACGAGTAGCCCTGGTGCACCGCATCGCCGATGCGCATTGACGGCCGTGGCGCATCGGTACGCGGCGCGCGCTACGCGAAAGCGCCGGCGGCACGCCCTTCAGCATCACGATAATGACTCATGCCCGCAAGAACGAAACGACTCGCTGCCCACGCGGCCTCGGTAGGCCGCAAACCGTTTGACCCGGGCGGGGTCCGGCGCCAGCAGCAGGTGCTGCTGTATGGCAGCAGTGCGGCGATCACGATCTTCATCATCGTGTGCACGGTGCTCGCGCTGCGGCTCGAGGTGCTCGATTATTTCGCGGAGCTGCGGGGCAGCTTCCTGCGTCGCGAAACTCAACTTCAGGGTGAGTTGCAATCGACGAAGTTGCTGCTTGGCCAGTATGCGAACAATACCCAGGGCCTGTGGAACGGCGGGGCACGGGTGTCCGACGATCGGCTGGCCCAGTTCACCGAGCAGCGCGGGCGCATCGTGCGGGAGCGTCGCGGGAAGCCTTCCTTCGCCGGGTTTGCCGATCTTGCTCCCGATCGTCCGGCGAGCCGCTACGCGTCGTATCTCGCATTGGTCTTTCGTCAGTTCGATCCCGTGGTCACGCAGATCCCGGTCGACGCGGGGCTGTCGGGCTATCTGGTCGGCGAGGGCCGCGACTTTCTGGCTGTGTTCAACCCGCTGCTCGTCCGGCGGGCGATGGCGCTACCCGACGGGTTCGATCTGCGGCAACTGATCCGCGGCGTGCTGCCGGCGGACGCCGCCGTGCAGCCGGCGACGCCGGGCCTCGGCGATCCCGTCCGGATCGAGACGCGGGTCGATCCGTTGCTCGGCCGGCCGGTCGTGCGGTTCGTGCGGCGCCTGTACGACACGGAGGGGCGGCCGTTCGCGTGGGCCATCATCAACGGCCGCACACACATCGACCAGATCATGGCGCCGCGCTCGGCCGACGAGCGGTATGCACTGGTCGACGCGAACGGGATCGTGCAGATCGGCGAGCAGGACAGCATGCAGCTGATCCGGCTGGCACTCGCGCATGCCGGTGAACACGAGACCCGGCATGGCGTGTTGCATGTCGGCAGCCGCTTCGTCATCAGCGATCGCCTGCCGGGAAGTGACCAGGTCCTGATGGCGACCTACTCGTGGCGCGATCTCGCGGCGGCCGTTGCACCGCAAGCCGGCGTGACGATGGGTGCGGCATTGTTCGCCATCGCCGCGTTATGGAGCGCTTGCGTCTTTTTCGACCGCCGCGCGTTGCGTCCGGCCAACCGTCGTGCGATCCGGCTGATCGAGAGCGAGGCGTTCAACCGGACGCTGATTCGCACCGCGCCGGCCGGATTGCTGCTGTTGTCGGTGGCGGACGGCGAGACGGTGGTGCGCAACGACGCCGTGCTGGCCTACGACAGCGGCGCACGCGGGTTGCCGCTCGGCAAGCGCATCTGGCAGGCCTACCGCGAGCGCAATGCGGGCACCGCCGACCGGCGTGCCGTCATGCAGCAGGAACTGGCCGTCGAGGGTCTCCCGGGCGCCGACGGCGAGACGACCTATCTCGCGGCCCACGTCGTCCAGACCCGCTTCCGCGGCGCCGAGGTGCTGCTGTGCACGCTGACCGACGTCACCGCACGCAAGCTGACGGAGAACAAGCTGAGGGAAGCGCGCACGGCGGCGGAGCAGGCGAACAAGGCGAAGTCGACGTTTCTGGCGACGATGAGCCATGAAATCCGTACGCCGCTCAACGCGATCGTCGGCAACCTCGAGCTGATGGGGCGGGCCCGATTGCCCCCGATCGAGCAGCGGCGACTGAAGACGGTCGTGTCGTCGTCGGATGCGTTGCTGCGCGTGATCAACGACGTGCTCGACCTGTCGAAGGCCGAGTCGAACCAGATGGCGCTGGAGCATATCCCGTTCGATCTGCGGCATCTGCTGCAGGATGTGGCGACCGTGTTCCGGCCGCTGGCGGAGGCGAAGGGGCTGGCGCTGGAGTGCGATGTCGCGGCGGAGCTGGCCGACGGGTACGTGGGCGATCCGACGCGGCTGCGTCAGCTTGTGTCGAATCTCGTCAGCAATGCGATCAAGTTCACGGAGCGGGGTAGCGTGATGATCGAAGCCCGGCTCGCGCAAAGCGAGGCCGGGGCGGGCGGCGTCGAGATCGCCGTGCGCGATACGGGCGTCGGCATTCCCGAAGAATCGTTGCCGACGCTGTTCGACGTTTACATCCAGGCCGATCCGTCGATCTACCGACGCTTCGGCGGCACGGGGCTCGGGCTGCCGCTGTGTCGCCGCATCGCGCGGCTGATGCAGGGCGAGCTGAGGGTCGAGAGCCGGATCGGCGAAGGGTCGAGGTTCGTGGCGTGGCTGCCGATGCCCGCGGCGATGGGCGGCTGGCGCGGCGAAAGTCAAGGGGCGGATGCGGCGGTCGACCCCGGGCCGGGCCCGGCCGCGGCCCGGCCGGATGGCGTGCCTGCGCTGCGCATACTGGTCGCCGAGGACCATCCGGCGAGCCGCGCGCTGCTGGGGGATCAACTCGATGCGCTCGGCTACGACGCGACGATCGTCGAGAACGGCGTCCAGGCGATGCGCGCGTTTTTCGAAGCGCCTTTCGACGTGGTGTTGACCGATCTGAGCATGCCCGAGCTCGACGGCTTTGCGCTGGCGAATTTCCTGCGCGAGCAGGGCGCGGCCGTACCCGTGATTGCGATGACGGCCCATGCGACCGACGACGATTACCGGCGCTGCGCACAGGTCGGGACGGCCGAAGTCGTCCTGAAGCCGCTGTCGATCGACGTGCTCGACGCGGTGCTGCGGCGGCATGGCGGCGAGCGCTCGGGGAAAGCGCGCGCGGCGGACGCCGCATCGAAAGCGGACGCGCGCAGGGCAGTGGTCGTGACGGATGAGATCCGGCGTACGCTGCGCGCGGCTACGCTGCATTCGCTCGATGCGATCGAGGCGGCGCTGTCGACCGGTGGACTCGATCCGATCCGGATCGAACTGCATTCGCTACGCGGCGGCTTCGCGCTGGTGGGCGACACGGAGGCGCGCGATGCCTGCGCGGCGATGGAGGCCGTGGCCGGGAAAGACCGGGCACTCGATGCGCTCGGCGCGCGCTGGCCGGATTTCCGGGACCGGATGGCGCAAGCGCTGAACCGGCTGGACACCGACCGCGGCTGACGGGCTATCGCACGATATCGCATTGAGCGGTAGCGCGCGGCATGTCGCTCGCGGTCGATGCCGGATGCTGGACACCGGATGCTGGACGCCGCCGTCGATGCGCGCCGAAAGGCCGCGCATGCGGCTCCGACAGCGGCGATGACGGCATACGGACGTGCGATGTGCAGGCGTGTTGCTTCACGCCGGCACGCCGTTCGGAGTGCATCGTGTCAGAGGGCGTCGGTTCGACAGACGCCGGTGATCGGCTGGTACGAAGTCGACTTGCGCCCGCGCTTCACGACAGGCAGGTTGTACGCAATGTGGCAGATCGAGCGATCGTCGTCGCCCCACTTCACGAGCAGCGTCCCGCTATCCTTGACGCCGCGCGCGAAGATCCGGCTGCCCTGGCCGACGAGCCCGAGCTCCTTGCCCGAATCGTCGGTGACGGCCGCGCCGAACGGAAGCGGCGTGCCGTCGGGCTTGCGGGCCTGGATCACGACTGAACGGCCCGCTGCGGTGTCGAACTTGATGAGCGGCACCGAGCCAGCTCGCGGCGCGACCTGCTGGCTCGTTTCCTTCAGTTCGACGTCCATCGAGATGCCCTTCGGATCGAGTTCGACGGTGTTGAGATTGTAGGGCGTAAGGTACGGCACGATCGCATAGCCGCGGCTGTCGACGCGCACGCCCGACGCATTCGCGAGTCGCGCGCCTTCGGCGCCCTTGGCTTCGACGATGCCGAACGTTTCCGACAGCGGCTGCGACAGCGTGATGCCGCCCTTGTGGGCAACCGCCGCGCCGCGAATGCTGACCGACCCTTGCTGGTAATTCGAGCTGCCGCCCGCGCTGAGATTGAACTCGGCGAAGCGCGCGCGGTACGTGAGGTTGCCGCTGCCGTCGGTGCTCGCGTTGCCGTTGCTGTTCGAATGGTTGGCGGCGAGGCTGTAGGCCACGTCGCTGTCGACGCCCAAGGTACCCGACAGCATCGACTGGACCTGCGTACGCCCCTGCGTGTCGCGCGAGACGTTGCTGGTGAGCGTGGCCTGGCTCGCCTTGCCGAGCGGAATCGTCACGCTCGCGTAGTACAGCGTGCTCATGGCACCGCCGACGTTGCGCTGCCGCGTCGCGGAGAGGCTGTACGACAGGTTCCTGAACGAATTGTTGTAGCCGACCGAATAGTTGACGTCCGAGCCGGCGCGGTTCCAGTAGTTGGCGGCCGAGGACGTGACGCTGAGTTGCCCGCCTTTCTCGCCGAGGCGCTGGCTGACCATCAGCGACGCCCGGTTGCGCTGTCGCCAGATCGTGTCGACCGAATAGCCGGTGCGCACGGCATCGCGCGCGTTCATGGCGTCGTTGAGGTTGAAATAGCCGTTCGTCGAATAGCGGTAGGCCGCGATCGACACGTCGGTGCCGGTCGGCGCGATCGATTTCGAGTAACTGACGCGCAGGCTCGAGCCGTTGAAGCGCTTCACGCCCGGGATCGACGTGACGGCATGCGTGAGGTCGACGCCGAGCGCGCCGACCGGCGTGTTGAAGGCGCCGCCGATCATCGCGGACGCGTAGCCGGAGGCGATCGTGACGCCGCCATAGCCGGTCAGCAGGTTGGTCAGGCCGCGTTGATAGGTGGCCTGCGCGAACAGCGGGTTGCTCGAATTCTGCTGGTTGCGCAACGCACCCGCGACGAAGCTGTAGCGCTGGATGCCGGGGCGCAGCGACAGCGGAACGGCCGCGTAGGGCACCGAGAACGTATGCACGGAGCCGTCCGCTTCGGTGACGGCGACTTGCAGGTCGCCGCCATAACCGGTCGGATAGAGATCCCGGATCTCGAACGGGCCGGGCGAGACGGTCGTTTCGTAGAGCGTGGCACCGTTTTGCCGGATCGTGACCTTGGCGTTCGAGTTCGCGACGCCACGCACGACGGGGGCGTAGCCGCGCAGCGAGTCGGGCAGCATTCGGTCGTCGGTCGACAGTCGCACGCCGCGGAATTGCGTCGAGTCGAACAGTTCGCCGGACGTGAAGGTTTCGCCGATCACGAGCTGCGACGACAGCGACGGAACATCGCGCTGCACGTAGGTCGACAGGTTCTGGTACTGGCTGCCGCCACGTTGCGACCACGTATACGAACCGTTGTGGCGGAAGTGCCAGTTGCCGATGTTGATGCCGCTGTTCAGGCCGAGATAGCCTTGCGTATCGGCGCGAGTGTCCCTGACCTTCGACGTGTAGACGTTCAGGTTGTAGTCGAGCATGCCGACGGGCTCGCCCGAATTCCATTGGTCGGGACTCACGTACCCGCGTGCGCGACGCACGAGCGACGCTTGCGGAATGCTGAGCGTCAGTTGCTGCTCGCCGAAATCGAACAGCGCGCTGGCTTCGGGCACGATCTGCCCGATGCGACGGCATTCGCCGCCGACGAGGATCGCGTTGGCCGTCTCCTGCGGCAGCTTCGCGAAATCGATGCCGATTCGGGTCAGCAGCTTGGCGTCGAAGCAAGGCTGTGCATCGGGCGTGCCGGGAGCGCTGCCGAACGGGACGTCGTAGCGTCCGACCCAGTCCTGGCCGACGATCACGTCGACGCTGTATGTACCGGCCTGAATGACGTTGCCGCGCGAGAAACGCGAGAGATCGATGGCCTGGCCTGCACCCTGGTTCAGGAAACCGGGGTCGAAGGTCGCCTGGGCGAAATCGGTCTGGGCGATCTGTATCTGCTCGGCCGTGGCGGGCGCTGCGTCGACGACGTTCGCGCGGCTTTCGGCCGACCAGACGGCGAGACTCGACAGGACCAGCGCGCACGTGGGCTTGAGCCGCGGCGGGCTGGAGAAGGTCGAGCGCGAACGTTGAATCGGCGAAGTCATTCCCCGGTACTCCGGTGGTCGGTTGATGAACGTCCGGCCGGACTACCAGCGGTGACGCGTGTCGATACCCGCCGCGAGGCGCGGTGGCGGTGTCGAGACGAGCAAGGAAGCGGGTAGGACGGTGAAGGGGCACGGGCCCCGGACGTGGCGTCTTCGTCGCGCAGCAGGAGTGGGCGACGGCGGGCAGGTGAGCGTTACGGCTGCATTGAAACGGGCTGCTCGTTGTTGGACGACGTGCCCCAGTCGTTGATGCTGCCGTACTGCACCTTGGCGCCGGGCGCCGGCAACGACTTGAGCGTGGCGACCGGGAATTCCCGCGTGCTGCCGGGGAGGACGTAGCCCGCACCGGCGTCGTACCGGTGTTCGCCTGCATGCAGCAGGATGCTGCCGAGGTTCACGACGTACGGCGTCGGATTCGTCGCCTTCAGTACGTAGGTATCCTGCGCACCCCGGACGATCTGCCAGCGGAGCTGCGCGGGTGCCTTGTGCGACTCGCCTTTCAGGCCTTCGGGGCGGAACATGATCTTCAGGCGCGAGCGAAACGCGATCTGAAGCTGGTTGCGGTCGGCGCTGTCGGCGGCTTTCGGCGGAATCTCGAGCACGTTGAGCCAGAACAACGATTCCTTGTCGGTCGGCAGCGGCTCGTTCGTATAGATCATGCGCAGCGTCTGGCCCTTGTTCGGCTCGATCCGGAACATGGCCGGCGTCAGCGTGAACGGCACGTTGATGGTTTCCGGCGCGGCATTCTGGTCGCCGGTATCGATCCATGCCTGGACGAGCGCCGGCAACTTTCCTTCATTCGTGAGCTTGATCGTGACTTCACGTTCGTTGCCCGGAAAAATGACACGGGTGCCGGAGATCACCACGCTCGCATAGGCTTGCGAGGCGACCAGCGAGCAGATCAGCGCAAAGGATTGGAGCGATTTGATGATGTTCATGGCGGAATCGTGTAGTTGTCGGGATACGGGGCGAAGCCGGGAGCGAGGCCCGTCGGGCGACGGGCCTCGCCGTTCGTCACTTACTCGTAGGTCAGCGAGTACTGGACCTTCGAGTTCGCCGAACCGCCGGTGACCGTGCCGGTCGCCAGGTATTCCGCGAAGAAGTTCATCTGGGCGGAACCGTCCGCGCCGATGGCGACCACTTGGGAGTTCTGGTCGTTGACGTTCGCGCCGACCTTGATCGGCTGCTGCTTGTCGTTCAGGATCTGCAGCACGACGTGGCCGGCTTCCGGTGCTTCCGTGGTGCCCTTGTCGAGCGACAGCTTGCCGTCGGACGTGACGTTCGTCGCGTTCTCGAACGCAACCTGGACCTTGGTCGGGTTGCCCTTGCTTTCGGCGGTGTCGACCGCGCAGTTGGTGAGCGTGAAGCCGAACGCGGTGCGACCAGCCACCGCGCCCGCTGCGTTCAGTGCGCCCGAGCTGACCGTCGGCAGCTTCACGGATTTGTCGGACGGGCCGCCGGCGGCAACGCCGTCGACCTTGCAGGTCGCGGCGATGACCTTGCCGGTGAAGCTGATCGTGCCGTCGGCTGCATGTGCCGCCGAGGCGAGGCCAAGGCCCGCCAGGGCCAGGAACGTCGAAAGGACTTGGGTACGCTTCGCGAATTTCATTATCTCGATCTCAAACAAAAGGTTGACAGAATGAAAAGTGACAGCGGTGCGTTCCGACCGGTCGAAGCGCGTTGCCTAACAATTCGGGGTCAATTATCGAAACTTGTCCCAATCCGCGATATTGGACAAAGACGAAGTTGGTCTTCTGAGTAATAGGACAAGTACGAAGTGTGTATGGGGTTTGAGACGATTCGGGAGCGACATTCGATATTTTCTCAATCGGAGGTGTCGTTATTTGGGACAATTTAATTTAAGTGATGGTTTTATTTTTCGCTTTAAATAATTTTTATTGTCAAGCTGTCTGTTTGGCTGAGTTGAAAGTGGGTGGCCGGTCGCAAACCCATTCTTGTCCGGCCTGTCGCAGCTTGGCATCGGGATCCGGTCGTGCGTGTCTTTATGGAAGGGCGAATATCGGCGGGGCTTGCCGGGCCGAGGCGTTTTTCGCAAGTCGAAGGGCGCGGGCAGGACGACATATCCCCTGAAATGGGTGAAAATAAATAATCGTACGAATACGAGTGCTTTGAGGCTAATTGAGCTTAATTGTCCTATCGATCGACGTTGAATGTGATCTGATAATGAGCGCGGTGGAATTTCTCCACTCATTCGATTGGCGTTGCGTTGATCGCCTGTCGAATCAAGTTATATTCATTTTCAATAGGGCAATTCAATGAAATTCAGCAAACTTGTTCTGGCACTGGGCACGGCCGCCGCGTTCCTCGGCATCGCGCATACCGCTCAAGCGGAGCCTGTCTCGAAGAAGATCACGCTGACCGCGCAGATCAACGACGGCATCTTCGTGTCGAAGCCGGACGGCTCGACGTGGTACAGCACGGAAGAGCTCGAGGCGAACGACTACACGCAATCGAAATTCTCGAAGACGCTGCCGGTTCGCGTGTGGACGAAGAACCCCGATTTCAACATTTCGCTGGCCCAGCCGCTGAAGCTGGCGAGCGGCAACTACGAGATGAAGAACGCGAAGGTCACGCTCGGCAGCGCGGCCGGCGATTCGGAAGTGAAGTTCGGCGCGGTCCAGAAAATTACGCAAACGATCAAGGGCAGCACCGGCTACGACGAAATCCACAATCTGAAGATCAACGTCGATGCACCCACGCAGCTCGGTACGCTCAGCACCAACGGCAGCTACAGCGGTGAACTCGTGATGGTCTTCGAGCCGGCCGCCGCGGCTGGTGGTGGCGATACCAGCACCACCAAGTAAGCCGGTCGTCCGACCGCGGAGCCCCGATCGGCTCGGGGCTTCGCGTCACCTCTCCCTGTTTTGCGCCAGCGTCCGGGTCGCGTTGCCGATCCGGGGCCGATTTCGTTTTCGTTGCAAAGAGAAGGGCGTGTTCGTGCATCGAGCTCCATTTCCGTACAACCGGCTGTGGCTGGGCGTATTTGTGTTCGTCTCGTCGCAGTCGTTCGCCGAGGTCAAGGTATCGTATGGCGTCCCCGAAGGCTTCAGCGCGGCCGAGATGGACGACAGCGCGAACTATGTCGCGACCTTCAACGGCAAGACGCTGCCGGGCTTCATCAGGTACTCGACGTCGGAATCGTTGCTCGATTTCGATGCGGTCAAGTATGCCGCGAACGGTATTTCGCCGGACGAAGTCGATACCATTCGGCGCGTTCTGTCGGCGGTCGACTACAAGCGCTGCAGCAAAGGCTGCGACATCGAGGCCGCCGGCTATTACGTTACCGTCGACAAGCTCAGGCGTTCGATCTCGATTCGCGATGCACGTGAAGACTACTTCGCGCCCGAGACCGGTATCGGGCTGGTCAACAACCAATCGGTGGACTTCCGCGCATCGTCCGGCGGTTATCGCGCGGCCAACGTGAACGCCGCTACCTGGGTCGGACTGCCGTCGCGCAGCTTCGGCTACGTCAGCTGGTACGCGAACCACACGGAGATGGGCGGCAAGCGCTTCAGCTCGCAAGGCGTGTCGTCGTACTACCTGCAGAAGAATTTTGCCCGCACCTATGTGCGCGCCGGCAAGCAGAACAGCATCGACTACGCATCCGGTTCGGTCAGCACGCTGCTGTCGCCGAGCTTCGATCAGTTCGTCACGTTCGGCAGTCAGGGCAATTTGAAGAGCGATCGCAGCGCCGGTTCGCTGGTGCTCTATGCGAACGCGGAAGGCAACTACGAGTTCTACCGGAACGGCCGCCTGATCATGAAGCGGCCGGCCGTGCTGGGCCGCAACGAAATCAGCTTTTCGGAGCTGCCCGGCGGCTATTACCCGGTGCAGGTGCGGCTGGTCGATCGCAACGGTAATGTGGTCGCGCAGGAAGTACGCGAGATCAACAACGTCAACTTCGGCACGGCGGGCGGCAATGCCTGGCATTTCACCGTCGGCAAGGAGATGGGCGACCAGGGCGGTTTCCTGATGGAAGCCGCGATGAGCCGGAATTTCAGCCAGTTCTACATGAACGCGTCGACGCTCGTCGGTCGTGGCGGAGACTGGGTTGCCGAAATCAACGTGACGCGCCCCACGAAGCTGGGCGACGTCGACATCGCGCCGACGCTCGGCGTGCTGGCCGGCGAACGGAATGCCGGCGGCTACGCGAGCTTTTCGATCGCGAGCGAAGTGCTCGGCAGTCTTTCCGCGAGTCATTACCTGAACAACGACGTATCCCGGTTCTATCGGGGCGTGTCCAGTACCAGCGTCGCGTATAGCCGCACGTTGCGCAAGGCGACGCTCGGCTACAACTACCAGCGCTCGGGGTTCGGCGCAACGCATCAGGGGGAAGTGCGCTGGAACTATCGTCCGAACGGCCTGTGGTCGACATTCGCATTGGGCGTTCAGAAAGGCAGCTTCAGTCGCGCAGGCGACGGATATGGCGTGTATTTCAACATGACCATGCAGCTCGACAAGGTCCAGGCGAGCTTCAGTGCCGCGCGTGCCGGCGGCCGCACGCAACTGAGCGGCGATTACCGCAAGGAATTCCAGGACGGCTTCGGCACGACGACGCTGGGCGTCACGGGTAGCCGTATCAACGCCGATTACGGCATCAACGCTTACGGCACACGTTCCGGCACGCGCGGCGATGCGTCGTTGAACGTCGGCTACAACGGCAACGCAAGCAACGTCGATTTCAACTATCGCGGCATGGTCGCCGCCAGCAAGGACGGCGCGGCATTCGGCCGGTACAGCAACGGCGGCAGTGCGATGCTGTTGAGCACACCTAAGATCGACGGAATCGACTACGGCTTCAACGTCGAAGGCAGTCCGGTCGGCGGCGACAGCACCTATGCGGTGCCGCTCAATGCCTACAGCGACGTGGCGTTCGCGCGCGTGCTGAGCAACAGCGACAAGTTCGACATGAACATCGAGGTACCCGCGAACATCGTCCGTGCGCATCCAGGGCAGGTCTACAAGGCGCGGGCGAGGGTCGACATCAACATGATCTACAGCGGGTTCCTGAAGGATCCCGACGGCAAGCCTGTCAGCGGCAGGATCGTCGAAACAGGCGATACCGCGCATCGCAACGGACTGTTCTCCATCGTCAGCAAGAAGGTGCTCTCGATGGTCACGGTCGATGGAAACGGCCAGCAGTACACCTGCAATCTGAAGGCGGCGAACGGCAACGACTTCCGCTGCGAGCGGCCGGTCCTCGGTCAGTCAACGGAGTGACGACATGAATTTCAAACTGAAGAATCTGGTGCCGGCGCTGATCGGCGTGCTCTGGGCCGCCGCTCAACCGGCACACGCCGAAGGCGAATTGATGGTGATGCCGGCGTCCACACGCGTCTATGCCACGCACGACCAGAAAGTGACCGTGAAGAACATGGGCGACGCGCCGCTCTATCTGTCGATTTCGCTGCAGAAGGTGATGAACCCGGGGGTGATGCCCGAGAAGAAAGTCGATCTGGGGCAACTCGACAACCCGGGCCTGATTGCCAGCCCCGACAAGCTGACGCTCGGCGCGGGCCAGAGCCGGCAGATCGAATTGAAGTCGCTGCTGGAGCCCGCCCAGGAGGAGCTGTATCGGCTGTACGTCATTCCGGTCAGGGCGTTGAAGGTGGACGATGCGCCGAAGGACAAGATATCGGCGCCGATGTCGGTGGCGATCGGTTATGGCGTGCTGGTTCGGCATTTGCCGCCGCCGGGCAAGCTGAGCGTGAGCTGGACGCATCGCTGCGACAACGGCGGCATCACGCTGGAAGCGACCGGCAACGTGCGTGCGCTGTTCTCGGATGTGTCGTACAGCGGCGCGAAGCAGCCGCAGACCGTCGCGGTATTCCCCGGCACGCCGCAGCATTTCGCGACGAAGCGGATGACGCTGAGTGTGGACGACGCGCCGAAAGCACTGGAGTGCCCGTGATGTCGAAGCGGCGCGTATTCGGCGTTGCGCTCGGGCTGGCGGCCGCATTGCACTGCGCAAGCGGCGTGGCGGCAGGCATCCTGAAGTTGTCGCGCACCGAAATGACGCTCGAGCCGCATGAGGCGCCCGGCGAGCTCTGGGTCGAGAACACGGGCGATACGCCGCTCTATCTCGACGTCACGCAGCAGTGGGTTGAGCATCCCGGCCGCATGCCGGAAACGCTCGTTCCGGTTTCGGAGGTGGAGAACCCCGGCTTGCTGGTCTCGCCGGGGCGGCTCACGCTGGCGCCGGGCCAGCGGTACCAGATGACGCTCAAGGTGCTTCAGGTGCCGCATGAAACGATGGCCTGGCGTGTGACCTTCAGGCCGAGGGAACAGATTGTCGTCGAGGCGACCGATGCGGCGGGCATGCCGACGCCGTTGCTCGTCAGTGTCGGCTACGGCGCCGTTATTTATCAATTGGCTGATCGCCCATCGAAATGAGCATTGGGATGAATACGTTCGAATTGCGTGGTGGCTTGCGTCTCGTCGTCGCGAGGCTGGTTTTTCTTTTGGCAATGCTGACTTTATCGGGGGGAGCCACATGCGAAACGATTTTCCAGGACGATGTCATCGACGGCTATCGGAATTGCACATGGCGCGATAACGGAAACGGGACGTCGACGCTGACCATGGACGTCGGCTTCAAGCAGCACAAAGCGAACTGGGCCGAATCTGCACCTCACTGGTGGACGAGTCGTGCGTTCCTCCTGTATGCGTACGACAAAAACGGAAAGCCCCAAAACCTGCCGACGATGTGGGGAGATGTTTATCTAAACGGCGAGCGTCATACGTTGCCGCTCGTTTATCCCGATCATTGGATGTTCCGCGGCGATCGGGGAGACTGGAACAAGAAACAGCCATTTGATGCGCATATCGTTTTTACGATACAGAACCGCTTTATCGAAGATTGGCCGGCCGTGAGTCTGTGGGCTGCGAACTGGTCGTACGCCGGCAACGGGTGGGTCTGGGCGGAGCAAACCGGGGCCGTCTACTTTTACCCTGGCGGTACTTCGGGTTCGTGCCCCAAGGTCGACCCCGTCGCGCCGCCCCCTCCGCCGGTGACGATCAAAGTCGCCGTTCCCGACTGGAATCTGGGCGAGTTGCCGAGAGGCGACGGTACGAAGACGTTGTCGAACAGTGCGGATCAGCTTTGCTTCACGTATTCCGGGCCGGCGATCATCGGCAAGCGTTTCGTCATCAATGCCACCAACGCCAACGGCCGGACCGGCAACCGCTATCGGCTCACGAACTTCGACGACACGAGCCAGGTCGTGCCATACAACGTGAAACTGGACAGCATGCAGGGCGCCGTGAATTTGCCGAACGTCGGCGAAGGCAGTTTGCTGCTCAACGGCTCCGGCAAGACCTGCTTTACCCCGACTTTCATGACAACGGTCGGCCAGGGCACGAAGGAAGGCACCTATGGCGACGTGTTGACCTTCACGATCAAGACGAAATCCTAGGAGCGGCAATGAAGAGGAATGGCATCGTCGGTTTGCTGATCGCGGCGCTCGTTTCGCCGGTTGCGGCACAGAGCGGCTTCGTCCTGACCGGCAAAACCACCAGCAGGGTAACGGCCAAGGTCGTTCGCGTGCCGGTGCTCACCGTGACGGACGGCAACGGCGGGTGGTTCGAAAGGGGGCTGGAAATGCAGCAGTTCGGCGGCTGGGATACGCCGTACGAAGCGACGGCGCAGTTGCGCGTGACCGCGACCCTGCGCGATTTTCAGGTGCGGCTCGACGAGCCGCTGCAGATACGCAATCAGACCAGGCCGGCCCAGGTCTTTCGACGCCCGACGGTCAATTTCGGCGCGGAAGGCGGTGCGCCGAAGCCGCTCGCGGTCGGCCAGAGCATGGCTTTCCAGAATCCGGCACCGACCGTGCCGGGTGGCGATTCGGTCGGCACTTACGTGTTGTCGGTCGCGGCGTATCCGCCGGAAGGCGATTTCCACAGCACGGCCGGCCAATACAGCGGCGTGTTGTCGCTGACTTTCGAGCCGGTGGTGAAGGCGCCCTGATGGGATCGCAAGCACCGGGTGCGACGGCCGACGAAACCGGAAATCAGGGCCGGCCGGGGAGCGGTGGATGGCCGCATGACGATGCCGCGCCTGCCATCGCCGTGGAAATGGCCGGAATATGAATCGGGCGGCGGCATCGTTCGCACGACGCCGGTTCGGTATCGAATGGATCGATATCTTCAGTCACACCCAAGCCGGGGGCAGGTATGGCGACTTTCCTTTCTCAAGGTAGACGGCGCGTGAAACTGTGCGCCCTGGTTCGTGCCGCGATCGTGCCGATCGTATGCATGTCCAATCCCGGTACCGGGTTCGGTGCGATCGATCTGTTGCCGAAAGAGTTCGTCGTTCGGGGTCAGGCGGTGTCGGCCGAGATCGTCAACAACAGCGACCACGCCGAATACGTTTCCATCTCGCTCGTGCGTCTGCTCAATCCCGGCGTGCCGCCCGACGAAGAAAAACTCGAGCCGATCGGTGAGGTGTCGCAGCCGGCGCTGTATGCGTTTCCGTTCCGCGTCAGTCTCGCTCCCAGGCAGCACAAGACGATCACCTTGAAGCCGTTGCGGCCGGTCGACGCGGAAACCGTCTATCGGCTCGACGTCAGGCCGGTGATCAAGTTGATCGGCGGAGAGCGGCGCGACCTGGCCGGCAGTATTACCGTCAGTCTGGCGTTCAGCGCGCTCGTGCGCCAGTTACCCGTCGATGAACGGGCCGAGGTGTCCGTAACGTGCGACACGCGCGGCGCGCGTATCGTCGCCACCGGTTCCGTGCGTTACGCGGTGAAGGGAGCGATCGTCGACGGTCGTCCGGTGGACGATTTCAATGTTTATCCGGGCGTGCCGCTTCCGCTCGAAGGGCGTGTCGTCGCCGTACCCGGGCAGCCGACGTGTCGCGGCGGCACCCCATCCTGATCCTGCTTGACGTTGACGCAGGCATTCACGAGGTATCCACGCCCATGCCGGGCGCCGGCAACGCATGATGGATGGCAACGGGCGGCCGGGCGAACTGCCCGGCCGCCCGTTGCTGTGCAATCGGATTGTTCCCCGATCGACGGACGAAGTACCGCGGAAGCCGGAATGGCTTATCTGCGCATTGCGCGACTTCCGCGGTCTTCATCGATTAGCGCCCGATCTGCGGGCGGCCGGAACCGACGAGCGGCATCGACGGATCGCGCTGGGACGCGGTGTTGCCGATCAGCGTACCTGCTCCGTTGAAGCCGACCAATGCACCATAGGTCTGGCCGCCGTTCGACACGGCGTCGACCCGGCCGCTGGTCGACGATTGGCCGATGTAACCGTGGTTACTGCCGGCGAGCCCACCGAGCACGGCGTATGCGCCACCCGAAACCGTGCCGCCCGCCGACGTGCGCAGGATCGTGCCGGAGTTCCTGCCGGCGATGCCGCCTACGTGGCTGTAATCGCTGCCTCGCACGGAGCCGGTTGCACTGGAGTCGGAGACGCTGCCGAACTGTGAGCCGACCAGCCCGCCGGCGTGGCTGCTTGAGCCTACGTCGACGTTGCCGGAAGCCTTCGATTGCGTCACCTTTCCGCTGTTCACACCGATCAGTCCGCCCGCATCCGACGAATGGCCGGCCCGCACATTGCCCGTCGCGGAGGAGTTGGCGACCGTGTTCTCGTTATAGCCGACCAGCCCGCCGGCTTCGCCGTAGTTCCCGGTCGTCACGTCGCCCGATGCCTGCGAGTTCTGGATGGTGCCGAGGTCGTTGTGGCCCACGAGGCCCCCCACGATGCCGACAACGCCGCCTTGAACGTTGCCGGATGCGCGCGACGCGTTGATGAGGCCGTTGTTCGTGCCCACGAGCCCGCCAGCGTAGCTGTTCTTCATAGCGTTTTTGCGGTTCCCGACGCGCACGTTGCCGGTCGCACGCGAACCATCGATCGTGCCGTAGTTGAAGCCGACGAGCCCGCCGACAGTGCTGTCGTCTTCCGCGCCGACCGCGCCTTCAGCCGATGCCGTATAGATGTAGCCACTGTTCAGGCCGACCAGACCGCCGGCCTGCGAGCGACTGCCGGCCGCCACGTTGCCGTGCGCCTGCGACGCGCGGATCTCCGCCATGTTGACGCCGACGAGCCCGCCGACCTTGCTGTCGTTGCCTGCGTTGACGTTGCCCGTTGCGGTTGACGTATTGATCGTGCCGGTGTTCGAGCCGACGAAGCCACCGACTTCGACGTGATTGCCTGCCACGACATCGCCGTTGGCGGTCGACGTTTCGATCTCGCCGAAGTTGTGACCGGCGAAGCCGCCCGCGGTGCCATCGTTGCCGATCGTGACCTTGCCGGCCGCTTTGGTGTTGCGAACGTGGCCGAAGTTCATCCCGACGAGGCCGCCCAGGACCGCGTTGTCGCTTGCCGTGACGGACGAACGGGACGACGAGTTGGCAATGACGCCATTGTCGTCGTTGAGGCCGACCAGGCCGCCCGCCATCGCCGGGACTCCCGTCACGATTACGTTGCCGGAGCTGGACGATGCGTCGATCAGGCCGCCGTTGTATCCGGCGAGACCGCCAGCCATGCCGTCGTTGTTGATGGTGACGCTCACGTTTGCGTGACCGTCGCGGATCGTCGCGATCTTGCCGTTCAGCGTGAGGTTTTCGCCGACGAGGCCGCCGAGCGAGGCCGTATGATTATCGCCGTAGACCTGCCCGGACACGCTGACGTGATCGAGCGTGCCGCCGCGGTTCGCGCCGACGAGGCCGCCTGCGGCCGCCAGGTTGTTGGCGCGAACGGTCACGTTGTGCGCGGCGACGTTCGTGATGGTGCCGGTGTTGTGGCCCACCAGCGTGCCGACGGTTCCGCTCGAACCGCTTGCGGTTGCCGTGATGTCGCGGAGCGCCAGGTTGGCGAGCTGCCCCGTGTTGGTGGCGAACAGGCCGACGTCCTTCGCGTCATTGTGGATCGACAGGCGCTGGATCGTGTTGCCGAGCCCGTCGAACACGCCCGCGAACGCGTTATTGCCGCCGATGCTGCGGAAGTTCGCGTTGGCGCCGTCGATCGCGTTGCCGAGCACATAACGGCCGTTCAGGTTCGTGTCGACGTTGCGCAGATCGTCGAGCGTGTGCAGAACCTTGTAGCTTTCGCCGTTCGAGCGATACGAAGCGTTCTGACCGGACAGCGTCACGACGGCCTTGTCGTTCGAGAGGGTATGACCATCACGCGAATTCAGTTCGAGCTGCGCGTTGCGACCGGTCAGCTTCAGCGCGTCCTGCACGTCGATTTTCTGCGCGGCGTTGACCGACAGGCCGGCTTTTTCTCCGGTTGCCGAAATGGCCTGCTGGAGATCGACGTTACCGTTCTTCGAGGTCAGCGTGAGCGCGTTGTTGCTGTTCCACGCGACCGGGCCGCCGACCGTCAGGTCGTGCTGCGTATTGGTCAGCGCGACGTTCGTCGTGTCGAGATTGCGCGACAGCGTGTCGGCAGCGATCGACTGGTCGGTGCCGCCTACGCCGGCGTTGGCGGCTTCGATCGTCCACGTACCTGCGGCGTTGCCTGCACGCGTATTGACTTGCGCGTCGGCTGCGACGTTCACGCGTTCGCCGCGGGTCGTGACCGCGCCGGCCGGTGCGCCGGCGTCGGCTGCGCTTGCGTCGAGCTTGCTCTTGCCGCCGAGCTGCACGGTGCCGCCGTCGAGGGTGATCTTGCCGCCGTGCGCGTTCAGGCCGCGCGCTTCGATCGTGCCAGTGTTGTTGACCACCGCGTCGAGCAGGTTGCCCGCTGCGCGTGCGGTCATCAGCACCTGCCCGCCGTCGGCCTTCAGCAGGCCGCCATTGCTCGCCTGTGCGTCGACTGCGCCGCTGTCGACCTGGACGTTGAGCAGGCCGCTGCCATCGAAGTTGACCGTGAACGCATTGCCGGCGCCGAGCGCGACGCTGCCGAGCTTGGCCTGGATCACGCCGTTGTTCGCGACGCGCGCGCCGAGCAGCGCGATGCCGCCACCGTCGGCGGCGGTGAGCGTGCCATGGTTGACGACGGCCTGGGTCGACGAGCCGGAGAAGCGGTAGTGACCGGCGAGGAAGTCGGCGTCGGAGAGGTTCTGCGTCGACGCGACGAGGCCGCCGACGTTGACCTGCGCGCCGGCGCCGAACATCACGCCGTTGGGGTTGACGAGGAAGACGCGGCCGTTGGCGCTGATCTGGCCGTCGATCTGGCTGCCGTTGCTGCCGATCACGCGGTTCAGCGCGAGCGACTTGTCGGTCGGCTGGTTGAAGTTGACGCGCTCGCCGTTGGCGACGCTGAAATCCTGCCAGTTGGTGATGAGCTTGTCGGTGTGCTGGTTGATGTTCATCGAGCGGCCATCGTCGGCACGCACGATGTCGGCCTTGCCGGACGTGATTGCTTCGCCGGAAGGCAGCGCGAAGGCGGGCAGCGCGGCGAGGCCGAGCAGCGAGGCGGTGGCGGCGGCGAGACGCTTGCCGCTGCCGGTCTTGCCGCGGCGGCGCGCGGTTTCCCCGACCGCAGTCCAGCATTGCTGCGTCTGGTTCCATACCAGTGAGTAGGTCTTGTTCATCGCTTTGGTTTCCTGGTGGTTGAATCGATTCGGTATGCGACCATGTTGTTATTACGTATACCTAATGAATCGAAGGAGGCGGGCGAGAGTGATCGCCCGTTCGGAATGCCGGCAGCCTGGTCAAGGCTGCCCGACGCTACTGTCCGGTAGAGTGAGGCCCGTTACCGGACAGTTCTTGCCGGCCGCTCAGAAATACTGCGCGGCCTGTAACCAGACGCTGGGCCCGCGCGTGACCGTGGGCACGTCGTCGGCGGCGCCGAGCGGCCAGGCTGCCGTCAGGCTGACCTGACGGCGCGGGGCATACCAGGTCACGCCAACCCCCGTGGCGGAGAGCTGCAGCGTGTTGAGTTCGTTGCGCCACGGCTGTTTGTTGATCTGCATTCGCCCGGTGTCGACGAACGTACTCACCTGCCAGCCCGGCGCGGCGAGGTAGCGAAGCTCGGCCGTCGCCTGCCAGCCCTGGTCGCCGCTGCCCGCACCGAGGGCATACGCGCGCACGCCGTAGGGGCCGCCAAGGCTGAACTTTTCCGATGCGTCGAGATTGCGCGAGGCAAGCTGCGCGCTGAACTGCGTATAGAACTGGAACCGGGCGCCGAGCGCCTGCAGGCGCAGTGCATTCAGGTTCAGTTTCGTGAAGCTGCCGTGCGTCTTCGCGAAGGCGTTCATTTCAAGCGGATCGTTGCCGCGCATGCGACCGATGCCCAGCGTGGCGGAGAACGAATTGCGGCCGCCGCCGAACGCGTCGTCCTCGTTGTAGCCGTTGACGGAGAACGACCACAGGCCCACGTTCTTGTCGCTGACGAAATCGAACACGCCGTAGTCGTCGTGGAGATTCTTGTTTTCGTAGAGCACCTGCGCGCTGACGTTCGCACGGCGACCGCGCACCAGCGGCTGCGTGACGTATACGCTTTGAACGCTCGCGCGGCCGTGATAGCCGAACGGCCGGAACGTGCCGTTGAGCCGGTAGGCCATTTCGGAATAGCCGACGCCGATCCGTGTCGAGGCCGGACCGACCGGGAGCTGGTAAGCGGCGCGGTAGTAGCGCTGGTTCGTATTGCTGGTCAGCCCGCGCAGCGAGAGTTGATCGCCGAGTTTCAGCGGCGAATTCACAGTGAGGCTACCGGTCGCACGATAGTGGCCGGTGAGCGGATCGCCGAAATTGTCGAGTTCCACCGAGCCGGTGGCGAACTGGCCGCGATCCGCGTCGATCACGAGATCGGTCGTGCCGGGTTGCGTGCCGGCGCGAAGCGTGCCGCGCGCGTCGACGCCCGGTAGTTCGTCGAGCAGCATCAGGCTGCGCTCGAGATCGGCGCCGCGCACGACACCGCCCGGGTGCAATGCATCGAGCGGCTGGCGCAGCACGCCGTCGAGCACGCGTGAGCGGTTGCGCAGCTCGATGCGCCCGTAGCGGCCTTCGGCGATGGCAATGCGGATGACGCCGTCTTCGACGTCCTGGTGTGGCAGATATGCGCGTGCCAGCACGTAGCCGTGTTCGCGGTAATAGGTGGTGATGCGGCCGGCTGCCTGTTGCAGTTCGGCGAAGTTCAGGTCCCGGCCGACGAGATCGGCAAGCAGAGGGCGCAGGCGCGTGGTGTCGATCGCCTGGTTGCCTTCGATGTCGAATGCACGGATCGACACGCGCGGTCCCTCTTCGGCCGCGGCTGGGGCCGGCTCGTCTCGCGCGGACGGAACCGCAAGTTCGGGCGCGGCGGGAGCCGGCAGCGCCGGGCGAACCGATTCGACGTCACGCAGCGACTGGCCCGCGCCCGGCAATTGCGCATGCGCCGCACCGTGCAGCGCAAGGGCGGCGCCGGTCACCCATGCCGCGCGGATCGCCGTGTGCGTGAATGGGCCGGCGCGCTGCCTGGTCAAGGGGCGATGCGATGGCGCTCGGACGGCGTGTGCAGCGTGCGACTGTTTCGGTTTGTCGCGATCGCCCGGCGAGGCGATGACGGAGCGGACAGAGCGGATTTTCCACCTCGGGTGCGTTGGCCTTGGAGCCGGTGCGTGGATATCCGCCCCGGTCGTTTGATATGCCGGGGATGTTACGGATCAGCGTCGTCCGTGAATATTGAACAAGTACGAGTGCAGTACGGCGATTCGTCAGTTTTGTCGGATTTTATGGATTTCGATGCGATTAATCGATCGGGCGATGGCGTCGAGGATCAGGATCGAACAGACATGTGGCACCCGCAATAGTATTGACGGTCCGCCAACGCTGCCGCGGATATTGCAAAAGCCGCGAAGACGTGGAAATAGAACGAATACTGGAGCGCATATGAAATTGTTCTGTCTTGGACGTTTTTTTCGCCGAGTCGGTGTGTGCTGATGCGTCGTCGTATAAAAGGGGTGGGTGCCGAGAAATTCTCGCCGGGCGGGACACCGTCTGCGCGCCGCGCGTGCGACCAGGCGCCACCGATGGATTGCTTGACAGCGCTCCGATATTTGGATGGAGGGCGCACTCCTGTTCAAATTGGACGAATTTCGCCGCTATACCAATTTGTTTAGTACTCGTCCTATTCAAAACGGTGGATCGCAATGGCAGCATCGATGCTTGCATTGATTTGATCCGGGGCGAGCCTGTATTTAACAGGGAGAGGCGGTATTTCGGCATCCACTGGATCGCGCCATCGAACCTCGATATTTAACAGTTTGTGAAGTTGATCGGGGTTGCTGTCAATAAACAAAGTTATGTATTACTAAATAATAGGATAAGGCCAGAAGTCGATTCGTACCGGCGCGTTCGGACGGCGTGAACGCATGCTGCCGTCTCGTCGAGAATCGTTTGCGACGGATGGCCGGTCATGTGTTATGCGATCTTTCGACCACGCTAGTTATACGCCCGTCATTCGGGGGAAGGTCTCCTGGTTTCGGCTGGCGGATGCCGGCCTGCTTGCTGCTACTGCATGGGCGGCAAAAAACCGGTTCAGCGATGCGCCGCATACCCAGTCCGATTCCGTGCTGATCGCCATTTCGATCGCGTGTGCGCTGGTCCTGTTTCCTTTGATCGGCCTGTACGGCGACCCTGAGCGTTGCCTGACGTGGCGTCGCATGTGGCTCGCGCCGGCAGGTGTGGCCATGGTCTTGTGTATCGGTGCGATTTTCGTCGCGGCGCTCGACTGGCAATCCGGTATGGAGCTTGGCTGGGTGTTCGTCTGGTTTGCGTTGTCGGCGGCCGCGCTGATCGTGTCGCAGGCATTGCGGCGCTGGCTTTGCGTTCGAGCGGCGGCGCGACATGCACGGCGCAAGCCGGTCGCGCTCGTCGGGCATCGCGATCGTTGCCTTGCGCTCGCGGGCCGCGACGCCCGCGGCATGGGCGTGCCGGTTCCCGTGGCCGCGATCTTCGACCTGTCAGACACGCCGGCAGCCGGGCCGTGCGACGCGGAAGTCCATTGCGATCTCGGGGCTTTCGTCGAGTGCGTGCGTCGCACGCAGGTCGGGGAAATCTGGATCGTGCTCCCGCTGTCGGAAGCCGATCGCATCGGCGCGATCGTTCGGGCGTTCGACACGGATCTTGTGGACATCCGGTTCGTGCCGGATCTGGCAGGCATGACACCGCTGCATCCGCACCGGATGCTTCGCAGCCGCGCACTCGATCTCGTGGCGTCGCCGCTGTCGGTTCGGGCGCTCGCGGGCAAGGCCGTGTTCGATCGCATTTTCGCGGGTCTGGCACTGCTCGCGACTGCGCCGCTGATGGCCGCGATCGCGATCGCGGTCAAGTGCTCGTCGCCGGGGCCGGTGCTGTTCCGCCAGCAACGCAGGGGGGCGTATGGACGCATCTTCACGATCTACAAGTTCAGGACGATGCGCAAGCACGACGCAGGCGTGCCGGGCGAAGTGCGGCAGGCGACGCGTGGCGATCCGCGCATCACGCGCATCGGCGCGCTGCTGCGGCGGACGAGCCTCGACGAGTTGCCGCAGTTCCTGAACGTGCTGAAGGGCGACATGTCGGTGGTCGGGCCGCGTCCGCATGCGGTGGAGCACGACCACTTCTACCGGCACCGGGTCGACGGCTACATCCAGCGCTACAGGATCAAGCCGGGCATCACGGGCTGGGCGCAGGTCAACGGGCTCCGCGGCGAAACCGATCAGGTCGAGAAGATGCGGAAGCGGGTCGAACACGACCTCTACTACCTGAACAACTGGTCGTTCGCGCTGGACATGCGGATCGTGGCGGCGACCGTTCTGTGCGGATTCACCCATCGCAACGCTTATTGAATGACGCGTCGCAGTACGCGGTTTGGATAACAGGAATGGAAACTGGAAAAAGATCCCGCTTCCGGGCGCGACGCGCGCGGTCGGCGATCGCACTTTTGTCGGTCACGGTGTTGTCCGCATGCGCGGTCGAGCCGGGCATGCACATGAACCTCACGCAGGATGCGCGGCAGGACGGCGGCATCGCGACGCAGGCTCACGAAAGCGGCTTGGCCGTGTCGCTGCATCGCATCGATGCGGCGTCGTTCGACCGGCCGCGACGCGAGCCTGCGTCGGACGACACGGCGTCGGTACCGATCGGGCCGATCGACGGAGCGCTGATTGCGGCCCAACGGCGCGATGCTCGTGTGCGGGGAGAACGTACGCGTGCGGCGCTGTTCGCAGTGCCGGCGCCCTACACGATAGACGCGGGCGATGTGCTGCAGATTACGGTTTGGGATCACCCGGAACTGGCTGCTGCACAGGGCAATCCGGGCAATCAGACGATACGTCCCGCCGATCCCCCGGCGGGCTTCGTCGTCGATCAGGCGGGCAATCTGGCGTTTCCGTACGTGGGCGACGTGCATGTCGCCGGTATGAGCACGGGCGAGATTCAGGCCGTGCTTCGCGAGCGGCTGGCAAAGTGGTTCGTCGCGCCGCAACTGACGGTGCGCGTCGCATCGTATCGCGCGAATCGTGTCTACGTCGACGGCGAAGTCCGTGCTCCGGGCGCGCAACCGCTCAACGACATGCCGATGACGCTGCTCGAGGCCGTCACGCGCGCAGGCGGCTTCACGCCCGATGCCGACCAGAGCCGCATGACGCTCGTACGCAACGGTGCCGCCTATCCGATCGACCTGCCTGGGCTGATCCGCGATCGTCTCGACCCGTCGCGCATCGTGCTGCGCAAAGGTGACCTGTTGCAAGTCGGCGCGCGCGACCAGTTCGGCGCGTACGTGATGGGCGAAGTCAACCGGCCGACGACGGCACTGCCGCTGCGCAACGGGCGGCTCACGCTGGCCGATGCACTGGCTCAGGCCGGCAGTGTGAACCAGAGCACGGCCGATCCGAAGCAAACCTACGTGATTCGCGCCGGCGCGGACCGGCAGGCACAAGTGTTTCATCTGGACGGCCGTTCGCCGGTGTCGATGGTGCTCGCCAACGAATTCGAGCTGCAGCCGCACGACGTCGTGTACGTCGACAGCACGAAGCTCGCACGCTTCGGTCGCGTGCTTGCGCAGTTGCTGCCGGCCATCAACGCCGGCCTGACTGCCGCGATCGTCACGAAATGATGAAGCGAATCCTGATGGTATGTGCCGGCAACGTCTGCCGCAGCCCGGCCGCACAGGTGCTGCTGTCTCGCGAGCTGCCCGGCTGCGCGATCGAATCGGCCGGCATCGTGGCGATCGGCGGGATGGCGATCGACCCGGTGATGAACGAGGTGCTGACCGCGCGCGGATTCGACCTGTCCGGGCATCGCGCGAGACGCGTCGACGACCGGGCCTGCCGATGGGCCGACCTGATCCTCGTGATGGAGGTCGCGCATCGCCACGCGATCGAGCGGACGTATCCGATGACGCGCGGCCGCGTGTACCGCCTCACTGAACGTTACCAGGCCGACATTCCGGATCCGTATCGCCGAAGCCGCCATGTGTACGACTACGCGATGAGGCTGATCGAGCACGGCGTCGTCGATTGGGCCGCGCGGATCGCCCGTCTCGAACCGAACCTGACGCGACATCCGGATACCGATGCGGTATGCCGGAACACTTGAGGTGAACCTCACATGAACGGATCAAACCAAAGCCGGCGCCTTTCACACGACGCCGACGAACTCGACGTGCGCGGCATTCTGGACGTGCTGATCGCGCACGCGGGTCGCATCGTCGCTGTCACGGCCGCGTGTGCCGCACTCGGTGCTGCCTATGCACTCGTTGCGAAGCCAGTCTACCAAGCGGACATCGCGGTGCAGGTGGAAAGCGGCGGGTCCGATCTGCGGAGCATGGCGGAAGGCGGGCTCGTCGGCGGCCTCGGCGCGCTGTTCGACGTGAAGTCGACCGACGACGGCGAAATGGAGATCCTGCGTTCGCGGCTCGTGACCGAGCCGGTCGTCGATCTTCAACGCCTGTACATCGAAGCGCTGCCACGCCGCGTTCCCGTGATCGGTGCCGCCATTGCGCGCTTCAATCGCGGGCTGTCGACGCCCGGCCTGCTCGGGATCGGCGGGTTCCTCTGGGGCCGGGAGCACATCGATATTCCGGCGTTCCAGGTGCCGAGCGATTTTTACGAGCATACGTTCATCGTCACGTCGCTGGGCGACGTGCGCTATCGCCTGTCCGGTGCCGATCTCGATCGCGACGCGGAAGGCCGGATCGGCGAGCCGCTGCGCGTGAAGACGGCTGCCGGCGACGTGATCTTGCACGTGGCCGGAATCGAAGCCGCGGCAGGCGCGCAGTTCGTCGTGAAAGCCGACTCGAAGCAGGTCGTGCTCGCCGAGCTGCGGAACAAGCTGAAGATCGCGAATCGCGGCAAGGATCAGTCGGGTGTGATCGGCGTGTCGTACGAGAGCCACGACCCGGAGCGCGCGGCCGCCGTGCTGAACGCGATTGCCGACAACTATGTGCTGCAGAACGCGAACCGCAAGGCGGCGACCGCCGAGAAGTCGCTGGCGTTCCTGAGCGATCAGGTGCCGACGGTGGAGCGTCAGTTGCGTGCGGCCGAGGATCGCCTCAACGCATATCAGGCTCGCCACGAAATCGTGGATCTGACCGAGCAGGCGAAGGCGATGCTGACGCAGTCGACAGGCGTGCAGACGTCGCTGTTCGAGCTCGAGCAGAAACGGTTGGCGTTGACGTCGACGTTGACGCCGGTGCATCCGGAACGCGCGGCGATCGAGCGGCAGATCGCCGCCGCCAAGGCGCAGATCGGGATGATCAACGACGCGATCCGCCGCTTGCCCGACGCACAGCGCAACGTCGTGCGCCTGCGCCGCGACGTGACGGTGCAAACCGAGATCTATGTCGGCTTGCTGAATAGCATCCAGCAGCTTCGCGTCGCGACCGCGAGCAAGATCGGCAACGTGCGGGTGATCGATCGCGCGATCGTGCCCGACGAGCCGGTGCGACCGAGGCCGGCGCTGGTTACGGTGATTGCCGCGCTGGTTGGGCTCGTGCTCGGCACATGTGGCGTGATTGGCCGTGCCGTGTTGTTCGGCGGTGTGACCGATCCCGCCGAGATCGAGCGCGACACGAACATGAACGTGATGGCGACGATTCCGCACAGTGCCGCGCAACGACGGTTCGCGCAGCGCGACATGACGCGCCGCGGCGTGCCGGTCCTGTCGCTTGCGCGACCGAACGAACCTGCCGTCGAGGCGCTACGCAGCCTCTGCACGGCGCTGCGGTTTCAGTTGCTGGACCGGCCCGAAGGCAATCGCGTACTGATCACGGGCCCGTCCGCCGGTGTCGGGAAATCGTTCGTGTCGGCCAACGTCGCCGTTTTGCTCGGACAGTCGAGCCTGCGTGTGCTGTTGATCGATGGAGACCTGCGCCGCGGCGAGCTTGCCGAGCGTTTCGGCATTCGGCCGGATATCGGATTGTCGACGGCCCTGCGCGGCGGCGTGACCGCCGACGACGCGATCGTTCGCGACGTCGCGCCGAACGTCGATCTGTTGCCGGCCGGCCCGCGCGCCGACCGGCCTGTCGAATTGCTGTCGTCGCAGCGACTGGCGGCGTTGCTGGCGCACGTGACACGCGATTACGACGTCGTGCTGCTCGACGCACCGCCGCTGCTGCCGGTGACGGATGCCGTCGTGCTGGCCGCGCACGCCGATGCGATCCTGCTCGCCGCGCGTTCCGGCGTGACGACCATGGGCGAACTGCTCGAATCGGCGAAGCGAATCGAACGAGCGGGCACGCGCGCGACAGCCGTCGTGTTCAACGGCTTCCGTCCGGGGCTGCGTTCCGTGCAGTACGGCAACTACGGTGCTTACGCGTACGACGGCGCCACTTCGCAACCCTCCGCAGATCGCGCGTGACAAGCCGACGGAGAATCCAATGACCCCTCACCACGAAAACATTCTCGTTACCTTTGGTACTCGCCCGGAAGCCATCAAGATGGCGCCGCTCGTCCACGCGCTGCGCGCCCGCGAAGGCGTGCGCTGCGGCGTCTGCGTGACGGCCCAGCACCGCCAGATGCTCGACCAGGTGCTGGATCTGTTCGGCATCACGCCAGATTTCGATCTCGACCTGATGCGCGCCGGGCAGACGCTCGGCAGCCTGACCGGGCACATCCTCAATGCGATCGACCCGGTGCTCGAATCGTTTCGTCCCGATCTCGTGCTCGTGCACGGCGATACGACCACGACGCTTGGTGCGACCCTCGCGGCTTACTACCGGCGCATCCCGGTCGGTCATGTGGAAGCCGGCCTGCGCACCGGCAATTTGTATTCGCCGTGGCCTGAGGAGGCGAACCGGAAGGTCACGGGCGCGCTCGCGCTGCATCACTTTGCGCCGACCGAGACATCGCGTGCGAACCTGTTGGCCGAGGGCATCGACGCCGGTCGCGTCCACGTCACGGGCAACACGGTGATCGACGCATTGCTGACGATTACGGAGCGCCTGAAGTACGACCGGGCGCTGGTGCAGCAAATGCGCGAACGGTTCCCGTTCCTCGACGACGCGCGACGGATGATCCTCGTGACCGGCCACCGCCGCGAGAACTTCGGCCGCGGGTTCGAGCAGATCTGCGAGGCGATCGCGACGGTCGCGAAGCGCTATCCGGAATCCCGGATCGTCTATCCGATGCACCTGAATCCGAACGTGCGCGAACCCGTCACGCGGCTGCTCGGCGATATCGACAACGTGGTGCTGATCGAACCGCAGGAGTATTTGCCGTTCGTCTATCTGATGAGTCGTGCGTGGCTGATCCTGACCGACTCCGGCGGGATCCAGGAAGAGGCCCCGTCGCTCGGCAAGCCGGTGCTCGTGATGCGCGACACCACCGAGCGGCCGGAGGCCGTCGCGGCCGGCACGGTGCGACTGGTCGGCACCGAGGTCGAGCGCCTCGTCGGCGCCGTGGTCGAGCTGTGGGAAGACGGCAGCGCCTATCGTGCGATGAGCCGCGCACACAACCCGTATGGCGACGGTCGCGCGAGCGAGCGGATCACGGATCTGCTCGTTTCGCCACCGGTCCGCACGCAGGGGCTGGCAACCCTGACCGGCTCGCTCTGCTGAATCCCCGACGTCTGGAGAACCCATTCATGTCATTCGAAACCGTTTCCGTCATCGGGCTGGGCTACATCGGCCTGCCAACCGCGGCGGCCTTTGCCGCGCGTCGTAAAAGCGTGATCGGCGTCGACGTGTCGCAACACGCCGTCGACACGATCAATCGCGGCCAGATCCATATCGTCGAACCGGAACTGGACATGCTCGTGCACGCAGCCGTGACGCAAGGCTACCTGCGCGCGACGACGGTGCCCGAGCCGGCCGATGCGTTCCTGATCGCGGTGCCGACGCCGTTTGCCGACGGCAACAAGCCGGACCTGAGCTACATCGAGGCCGCGTGCCGGTCGATCGCACCGGTGTTGAAGAAAGGCGACCTGGTCGTGCTGGAGTCGACTTCGCCGGTCGGCGCGACCGAAAGGATGGCCGCGTGGCTCGCGGCGCAGCGCCCGGACCTGACGTTCCCGCAGCAGGCGGGCGAGCGCTCGGACATTCGTATCGCACATTGTCCCGAGCGCGTGCTGCCTGGTCATGTCGTGCGCGAGCTCGTGGAGAACGACCGCGTGATCGGCGGGATGACGCGTAAATGCGGCGCGCGGGCACAGGAGCTGTACGCGGTGTTCGTCCGTGGCGAATGCATCCTGACCGATGCGCGCACGGCGGAGATGTGCAAGCTCACCGAGAACTCGTTTCGTGACGTGAACATCGCGTTCGCCAATGAGCTGTCGGTGATTTGCGACCAACTCGACATCAACGTGTGGGAGCTGATCCGGCTCGCCAACCGCCATCCTCGCGTCAGCGTGCTCCAGCCGGGGCCGGGCGTCGGCGGGCATTGCATTGCGGTCGATCCGTGGTTCATCGTCGATTCGGCGCCGGAGCACGCACGGCTGATCCGTACCGCGCGCAACGTGAACGACGCGAAACCTCATTTCGTGTACGAGCGCGTGCGGCAGGCGGCGAGCCGGTTCCGCGAGCCGGTGATCGCGTGCCTTGGCCTCGCGTTCAAGGCGGACATCGATGATCTGCGCGAGAGCCCGGCGATGGAGATCGTCGAGGCGCTGGCTGAGCATGCCGGCGCGACGCTGCTGGTCGTCGAGCCCAACATCGCCGCATTGCCGGCAGCGCTCGAAGCGAAGACCCGGCTGTGCGAGCTGCACACTGCGCTGGCCGAAGCCGACGTGATCGTCATCCTGGTCGATCACGCGCCGTTCCGGCGCATGGACCCGGTGCGGCTGCAGACCAAGGTCGTGATCGATACGCGCGGCGTGCTGGCGCGCGCATAGCGGGCGGGACGCGTGAAAGTCATGTTGCGGAACACCGATGCCAAAAAGCTGCTGGGCCGTCTCGAGGCGCTCGTGTGTACGGGTGCGCCTGGGCTCTATCGCGTGCTGACGTTCTGGGTCATTCAGCGGGTCTATTCGCTGGACGAGCTCGGGCGTGCGGCGTCCAACATTTCGATCGCGCAGATGATCGGCTTCTTCACGGCGATCGGCTGGGCGACGCTGATCCTGGTACGCGTGCCGGCGAGCGACGGGCCGCGCGCGGCGCGCGACGCGTTCTATTCGCTGGTGTCGATGGCGGGTTGCACCGCCGTGACGGCGACGCTTGCGTGCGTGCTGGTGTCCGCGAGTGGCCTCGTCGCGTTCGATCTCGGCGGAGTAATCGCGCTGATGTGGGGCTGGACCGTGTACCAGCTTGCGCGGCACTTCTTCGTGTCGTACCGACGCTACCGGGTGACGATCGCGTTCGACTGTGTGCTGATCGCGGGGTCCTGCGCGATGCTGTGGATCGGCATGCATCGCGGCTATCCCGCGTCGCTGTGCTTGGCCGTCGTGTTGATCGCGGTGGCGATCGCGATGTTCGTCGCGATCGGTACGCCGGATCGTCGGGCGTTCTCGATGCGCGTCGATGTGAAGGGGCTGCAGTTCGGGCTCACCAATTTCCTGTCTGGCGGGATCGCGCTCGCGATCGTACCGGCGGCGAAGGCGATGTGCGGGGCGGCATTCGCCGGGACGTTGTCGCTGTTCTCGTCGGTGATCGCCGTCGGCAACCTGCTGCCCCGCGCGATTTCGATCGCGCAACTGCCCGATCTCGTGAAGCGGAAGAAGGACCAGGTTCCGCTCGACGCGACGCTGAGTGCGATGCGGCGCAACATCGACCTGTCGAATCTGGTCGTGTTCGTGGCGAACCTGGCGATCGTGGCGGGGCTGACCTATCGCTACGGGTTCGACGACGGCGGCGCGTATGCGGTGCTGGCGGGCGGCGTGCTGCTGGCGATCCAGTGCGCGGCAGGCGTGCTCGGTGTCGTCGGCAGCAACGTGTTGATGGCGTTCGAGAAGAGCGCCGTCACCGCGCGGATCAACATCGGCACGTCGATGCTGTTTCTCGCGCTGTTCGGCGGTAGCGTCGCGATCGGCGGTGAAGCCGGTTTCTTCTGCATGCTGGCGGCCGCGCTGGCCGTCACGCTGATCCGGAACGGGATCGTCGCGATGCACGCGCGGCGAGTGTGTGCAGCGTATGCCGCATCGATTCGGGTCGGGGATGCAGCCGACCTGACACCGGCTTCAGCGACGCCCGGAGCGCACTCATGACGATGGCGATTCGCACATCGGTGATCGCGCCGCGTGGCCGCTCGCGGATCGCGGACCTGGGCGCCGGCCTTCTGGCACTCGCGTACGTCGCCTTCTGCGTGAGCGATACGCTGCTCACGCTCGACGACGCCCGTTCCCAGACCGTCAAGATGGGCGCGTTCGTCCTGGTGTTCGCCGCGATCCTCCTGCGCCCGCGTTTTCATCGAATGGCCGTCGTCGCGCTCCCTGTCGCCGTGTCGCTCTGCATCGGGATGCTGCTGTCGTTCAACGCCGACGCCGGCATCGAGGAACTCGTCCGCTTCCTCTTTCCGGTTGCGATCACCGTGGCGATCTTCCCGTACCGCGACCGGCTCGACGTGCTGGTCAGGGCGTTCATCGGCGTGGTCGTGAGCAACGATCTGTTCCAGCTGTATTTCTACGTGTCGTATGCGGCCGGGTTGCCGCTTTTCATGCCGGTCCGGATCGACTCCGGATTGTTCCTGCGTGCGCAAGGGTGGATGGGATTCTTCTCGGAATTCAGTTTCATCAACTTTTGCGCGTTCCTGCTGTGCCGTTGGTACTGGTCCAGCCGCCGCGCGGCGATCGCGTCGTGGGGGTTTCTGCTGTTCGGATTGCTCGGCTTCTCGTTCAAGCTGTTCGCGGTGCTGGCCGTCTATCCGTTTGTGCGAAACGTCAGGGATGTGCGTGCGTGGCTGGCCGCCGCCGGCATCGCAGGCCTGATGCTCGCGCTTGCAGTGACGGGCGCGCTGGATTCGCTGTTGAAGGTCGGCATGGCGAAGATCCTGTTCTACGTCGTCGCGGGCAATTCGGCGCGCGCCGAGTCCTATCGCGTCATGCTCGAGTCGATCCGCAACGGCAACCTGCTCGGCGAAGGACTGGGCAGCTTCGGCGGCCCGGCATCGGTGAAGTTCTCGTCCCCTCTCTACTCGTTCTATCACTTCGACTGGTATGGACTCGGCGGGTTGTTGAAGACCACCGACACGTTCTACCCGCACCTGTTCGTCGAGATGGGCGTGTTCGGTGCGATCGCGTGGCTGGTGTTCGTGCTTGGGTATGGGCAGGCGCGGAACAAGCCGACTGTCTGGTTCTACCTCGTGGGCGCGTTTTGCTTCGACAACATCTTCTCGATGGCGTTTGTGTCGCCATCTTACGTATTTTCCGCGCTGCTGGTCATGTACGCTTTTTCATGGGGGCGGCCGGGCGTCAGCCAGGTATATGTCGGCCGTGCGGTGGAGGTTCGCTCGTGAAAATGCTCGTCGTCGGTTCTGCCGTCACCCGACCGTATCTCGCGCTGATCGCCGCGATAATCCGGCGCGACATACGCAATGCCCGCGCGCAAAGGGACGTATATGACCGTTGAAAAGCGCAGCCCTGTCGGTGACTCCGCGGCCGCATTCATTTCGGTATTGCACGTCGGGCCCGGTCGCGGGCAGCGCGGCGGCATCGCTTCGGTTCTCGGTGAACTGGCGGAACAACGCGAGCGTTTCGCCGAACACGGAATTCGCCTTGCATTCTTTGAAACGCATGGGTTTCGGCGGATCGGCAGCGCCATACGATTCGTCGGGCTGGACCTCCCGCGTTTCGTGATGTGCGCCCGTGCAACCGACGTGGTCCATTTCCATGTGTCCGAGCGCGGCTCCTTCTATCGCAAGTGGGTGTTGTCGTTGCTTGCAACGCTCATGCGAAAACGGGTGGTGTTCCATTTGCATTCCGGCAATTTCGGACGGTTCGCGTCGCTGTCGGGCAGATTGACGCGCGCGTCGATTCGTCGGTTTGTGGGACATGCCGATGCGGCAATCGGCGTTTCCGAATCCGGCGCTGCGATCCTGAACCGATTCCGGGTGGAAGCAGACGATGCCAGGGTGATCGCCAATACGGCCGGTGCCGCACAGCGTGATGCGCTGCGACCGCGAGTTCGCGAGCCTGATGCATCACATCCTTATATCGCGTTCGTGGGACGGCTGTCGCAGCAGAAGGGCGCAGGCATATTGATCGAAGCCCTCGCGCAGCTGGTGAAACGCGGATGCAATGTCCATCTGCGGCTGGCCGGCGAGGGAGATGCAGAGCGCTGGCGCGCCTGTGCCGTCGAGCTTGGCGTGGCCGATCGCGTTCATTTTGCCGGTTGGCTCGACGAGGCCGGCAAGTCGCAACTCCTCCGCGGGGCCTCTGTTTTTTGCCTGCCGAGCCAGTTCGAGGCGTTTGGTATCGCGGCGCTGGAAGCGATGTTCTTCGGTGTTCCAATCGTGGCCAGCCGGGTGGGCGGCCTGTGCGATTTGGTTGAAGACGGTGTATCCGGCTACCTTGTCGACCCAGACGATGCGAGCGCACTAGCCGACAGTCTTCGCGATCTTTTGTGTGATGTGGAACGCGGGAAGCGAATGGGGGCGGCTGGCCGGGATCGCGCCTGTCGTCTTTATGCTGTCGAAGTCGTGACGACTCAGTATGTCGATTGTTATCAGGGTATCGCAGGACATGCTTGATGGGAAGAAAGGCGTGGGCATGCTTGCCCACCAAGTCGTGATGCTGGCCAGCGTGGCCTTGATCGTTCTGACCGTTCCGGCGATCGGCCACGAATCCGACATTCGCAAGGATTCCTATCGTCATATTTACTGGAGTGACTGGCGAACGGGCATTGGTGATCCAGGGTTCCAGAAAGCGCCTGATGCGAGTGGCCGTCAGGCCGTGACGCATTTGTGGAAGGACGGCGTAAGTGTGTTCGATGGAAGCGGCCGACCGAATGCTTATCCAGGCGACATGTATGCGTATCTGAAATTCGGTGTGTACACGCCCGATTGGTTGAAATCGCCGTCGGATATCGACGCCGTCACGCTTTACTTTGGCGAGGTGTCGGTCGGCATGAAAGAGGAGGGACGATGAAAGAATATCGAGACCCCGCGGCCGTCGCCGACGCATTGCTCGATCATTGCAAGCGCTACGATTACGCCGGATACGATCCGTTCGACGGTCTGAACAGCCGCCTGTTCCGCTACGCCGGGTTGTCGTGCGTGCCGCTTGCGAGCATCGCGTGGCTGCAGTTTCATAAGCGCAGTCCGATCAATCTGCGCGGGCTCGTCGGCGTGCCGCGAATGCGCAATCCAAAGGGAATCGCGTTGATGGTTCTGGGCCTGCTGGAGCGCGAGAAGCGCATCGGAGACGAGCAAAGTCTCGTAGAAGCGTGCGAACTTGGCGATTGGTTGCTGGACCAGCGCGTCGATCGGGCGCGATGGCAACACAGTGCTTGGGGATATCACTTCGCTTGGGCGGCACGCGCATTCTTTGTACCGGTCGGCACGCCGAATGCGATCACGACTTGCTATGCGGCACGCGCGCTCCATGCGCTTGGCGAAGCGACCGGTGAAGCGAGATTCGTCGACGCGGCTGTAGATGCCGGTTACTTCCTCGATTCGCTTTACATGCCTTACGAGGGGGCCGGTTACTACGCATACATTCCGGGCGAGACCGCGTTCGTGCATAACGCCAGCCTGTGGGTCGCAGCGCTCGTCGCCGAGGCAGCCCGTCGCACCGGTTCAGCCTCCATGCGCGAGCGCGCGCTGAATGCCGCGGAACTTAGTGTTTCGATGCAGCGTGACGATGGTGCCTGGGCCTACGGGCTGCGAAGCCATCATGGTTTCGTCGACGGATTTCATACCGGATACAACCTCGAGGCACTGCGGTTGCTTCAGCGCTCCGCGAATACGCATTGCTTCTCCGATGCGATCGGCCGCGGGCTGGAGTACTACCGGAATACGTTCTTTCTTGCCGACGGAACCGTCAAATACTATGACACGAATGTTTGGCCGATCGACATGCACTCGGTCGCGCAGGCGTTGATCACGCTCCTGACGGTTTCCGGCACGCAGGACGACCGGACGTTGGCGAGGCGCGTGTACGCACGTGCGATGCAGACGCTGTATCTGCCCGAAGAGCGACGATTTGCGTATCAGAAAACCGCGCGGTTCGTTAATCGCGTCGACTACCTGAGATGGACACAGGCATGGGCGTTTTATTCGATCGGCTTGCTTGCAAATAGTCAGCCAGATGGCTTCGAACCCCACGCTCCGTCCAGTCTGTGAGTGAAATCCGGCATGAAAAAAATCGAACTGTTTGGATGTCCGATGGACGTTGTCACCGTATCGGAGACGGTGGAGACGATCCGCAGCCGTATCGCACACGGGCAGTTTACCCAGCACGTCGTCGTCAACGTCGCCAAGATCGTCAACATGCAGACAGACCGGGAGCTTGCCGCTTCCGTTCGCGCGTGCGATATCGTCAACATCGACGGGATGGGCGTGGTATGGGGCGCACGAGCGCTCGGCTTTCCGATCCCGGAGCGCGTCGCGGGCGTCGACCTGTTCGACAGTCTGCTTGAGATGGCACAGCAGGAGGGTTGGCCGATCTTCATGCTCGGCGGCACGAATCCGGTGGTTCAGCGGGCGTCGGTCGTTGTCGCGGAGAAGTACCCGCGATTGCGGATCGCCGGTGTTCATCACGGCTACTTCTGGGATGACGAGCGCGCGGTGGTTGAGCGTATTCGTGCGTCGGGGGCCCGCTTGCTGTTTGTCGCGATCACCTCGCCGCGCAAGGAGAATTTCATCAATCGCTGGCAGGCGCAACTGGGCGTCGATTTCGTGATGGGCGTCGGCGGCACGTTCGACGTTGTGGCAGGGAAGGTGAAGCGGGCGCCGATGTGGATGCAGCGCAGCGGCCTGGAGTGGGCTTACCGCGTGATCCAGGAGCCGGGGCGCATGTGGAAGCGCTATCTGTCGACCAACAGCCGTTTCCTGGCAATGCTGGCTTTCGCGTATGCGTCGCGGTTGTTAAGGCGAAAAGGACAGGTCGATGCACAGTAGCGTCATTGCTGTCGCACGCTCGCTGTATCGGTTGACCACGTAGGTCAGGAAGGCATTCATCCGACGGAACGGATGTCCATCGATCGGACCGTGCAGAAGACATCGAGCCGACCGAGCGGACGATGTTACAGCGACATCGAGATGAAGCTGTTGCGCTAGACGATCGGGCGGAGGCGGGCCAAGCGGCGCATGTCGCGCATGCGCCCGCCCGCATCGACCGCGAATCAACCCTCTCGAAAAATCCCGCTATACGCGCTCAACGCCGGCACCCCGCCGAGATGCGCATACAGCACCTTCGACCCCGGCTCGAATTCCCCGAGCCGCACCTTGTCGATCATCCCGTGCATCGATTTCCCTTCGTAGACGGGATCGGTCAGCATGCCTTCGAGCCGCGCACACAGGCGAATCGCTTCGAGCGTGCCGTCGTTCGGCAGCCCGTATTCGGGGCCGGCGTAGCGGGTGTCGAGCACCACGTCCGCTGCGGTGATCGGCCGGCCCAGATCCACGAGCTCGGCCGTATGCCGCGCAATGCGCGAGATCTGCTCATGCGTGCGCTCGGGCGTGGCCGACGCGTCGATCCCGATCACGCGATCGGCGCGCCCGTCGGCCGCGAAGCCGACGACCATCCCCGCCTGCGTGCTGCCCGTCACCGAGCACACGACGATGTAATCGAACTTGAAGCCGAGTTGTGCCTCCTGCGCGCGCACTTCTTCCGCGAACCCGACGAAGCCGAGCCCGCCGAGCGGATGCTCGGAGCAACCGGCCGGAATCGGGTAAGGCTTGCCGCCCGCCTGCCGCACGCTTTCCATCGCTTCTTCCCAACTGCGGCGAATGCCGATGTCGAAACCATCCGACACAAGCCGCACGTCCGCGCCCATCATGCGCGACAGCTGGATGTTGCCGACGCGGTCATAAACCGGATCGTCATAGTTGACCCAGTGCTCCTGCACGAGCACGCATTTCATCCCGAGGTGCGCGGCGACGGCCGCGACCTGGCGTGTCTGGTTCGACTGCACGCCGCCGATCGACACGAGCGTATCCGCGCCCTGCTCGAGCGCGTCGGGGACGAGGTATTCGAGCTTGCGCGTCTTGTTGCCGCCGAACGCGAGGCCGCTGTTGCAGTCCTCGCGCTTCGCATACAACTCGACCTTGCCGCCGAGGTGCTCGCTCAGGCGCTTGAGCGGCTGGATCGGCGTCGGGCCGAACGTGAGCGGATAACGGGGGAAACGTTGCAGGTTCATCGGCGGGCTCCGGAAGGCAGTGGACGGGGCGGGAAATCGGATCGTTCGGGCGCGGCCGGCAGGCCGTGTTCCGACGAGAAAAATGATAGGCAGAAGGACGAGAAATGAGCTTGCGAAATAAGTGGCGGCGGCCTACGGTATCGACGATACGGAAACGTCTTGGGCAATTTTGATTCGTTGATCGGGAGAATGACGCAATGAAATTAGATCGAGGCAGCGCATCGCCGGCCGACGCCGCACCGGCGCTCGATCGCATCGACCGCGCGATCCTGCGGCAACTGCAGCAGGACGCGTCGATCTCCAACGTGAGCCTCGCGGCGAAGGTGAAGCTGAGCGCGCCGGCGTGCCTGCGGCGCGTCGAGCGGTTGAAGGAAATGGGGTTGATCCGCGGCATCGTGGCGTTGCTCGACCCGAAGCCGCTCGGCGCGGGGATGCTGGTCGTTATCGGCTTCGTGCTGGACCGCTCGACGCCCGAAGCGTTCGCCGCGTTCGAGAAGGCCGCGCAGAAGGTGTCGGGATGTGTCGAATGTCACGTCGTGACCGGGGAATTCGACTATTTCATGCTGGTACGCACGCGCGACAACGAGAGCTTCAACCGGCTGCATGCCGAGCAGTTGCTGTACCTGCCCGGTGTGCGGCAGGTGCGCTCGTTCATGGTGCTCAAGGAGATTCTGTCGACGCATGCGTTGCCGCTGTAAGCCCGCGTATTCGGCGAATGCGCGCCGGACCGGCGCCGGGCAACCGCGCCAACCCGTCAGTTTGCCGACGAAGCCGCGACAGTTTCCCGACGCAGTCGACAGGCACTGAACGAAACGCGCGCACGTGCGTCGCACCTTCACGACGCGGCGCGAACCGATCGCGTATGCTCGTCCCGTCGGCGGCGCGAGCAGGCCGCCGGAGCCGGTTCATGCATGTGACGACCCATCAACGAGCGAGGACATCATGGCAAGACAGACGATGGCGGAATACCTGGCGAAGACGCTGGCGGCAGCAGGCGTCGAGCGCATCTGGGGCGTGACGGGCGACAGCCTGAACGGCCTGTCGTTCAGCCTGAGCCAGATCGGCTCGATCCGCTGGATGCACACGCGTCACGAGGAAAGCGCCGCGTTCGCGGCCGGCGCGGATGCGGCGTCGACCGGGCGGCTCGCGGTGTGCGCGGGCAGCTGCGGCCCCGGCAACCTGCACCTGATCAACGGCCTCTACGACTGCCACCGCAATCACCAGCCGGTGCTCGCGATCGCCGCGCACATTCCGTCGACCGAGATCGGCCTCGGCTACTTCCAGGAAACCCATCCGCAGGAGCTGTTCCGCGAATGCAGCCACTTCGCGGAACTCGTGACGAACGCGTCGCAGTTCCCGCGCGTGCTGGCGCGCGCGATGCGCACCGCGATCGATGAGCGCGGCGTCGCGGTGATCGTGCTGCCGGGCGACATCGCGCTCGGCGACGGTCCGGAAGAACTGCCCGCGTGGAGCGAATCGGCGCCGCCGTCGATCCTGCCGGCCGATGCCGATCTCGACCGGCTCGCGGCGCTGCTCAACGGGTCCGACGCGGTCACGCTGCTGTGCGGCAGCGGCACGCAAGGCGCGCACGATGAAGTGGTCGCGCTGGCCGACACGCTCGGCGCGCCGGTCGTGCATGCGCTGCGCGGCAAGCAGTTCGTCGAATGGGACAACCCGTTCGACGTTGGGATGACGGGGCTGATCGGCTTCAGCTCGGGCTATCACGCGATGGAATCGTGCGACACGCTGCTGATGCTCGGCACGGATTTCCCATACCGGCCGTTCTATCCGTCGAACGCGAAGGTCGCGCAAATCGACTGGAAGGGCTCGCAGCTCGGCCATCGCGCGCCACTGGCGCTCGGCCTCGTCGGCACCGTGAAGGAAACGATCGCGGCGTTGCTGCCGCGCCTCACGCGCAAGACGCAGCGGCGTTTCCTCGAGAACGCGCTGAAGCACTACGCGGCGGCGCGCAAGGGGCTCGACGACCTCGCGGTGGCCGAGCCGCCGGGCCGCGCGATCCATCCGCAATATCTGACGAAGATCGTCGACGAAGTCGCGGCGGAAGACGCGATCTTCACGGCCGACGTCGGCACGCCGACGCTATGGGCCGCGCGTTACCTGACGATGAACGGCAAGCGGCAGCTGCACGGCTCGTTCAATCATGGCTCGATGGCGAATGCGATGCCGCAGGCGCTCGGCGCGCAGGGCGCGCACCCGGGGCGGCAGGTGGTGTCGCTGTCCGGCGACGGCGGGCTGTCGATGCTGCTCGGCGATCTGCTTACAGCGCGGCAGCTCAAGCTGCCGATCAAGATCGTCGTGTACAACAACAGCCTGCTCGGCTTCGTGTCAATGGAGCTGAAGGCGGCCGGCTATCTCGACACGAACGTCGACCTGAGCCCGACCGACTTCGCGGCGATCGCGAAGGGCGCGGGGATCTTCAGTGTGCGCGTCGAGCATTCGGAGAACGTCGAAGAAGCGCTGCGCATGGCGTTCGCGCATGACGGGCCGGCGGTCGTCGACGTCGTCACGTCGAAGTACGAGCTCGCGATGCCGCCGAAGATCGAACTCGCGCACGCGAAGGGCTTCAGCCTGTTCATGCTGCGCGCGATCCTCAGCGGACGCGGCGACGAGATCGTCGAGCTTGCCCGAACCAACCTGCGGTGAAACGGCGCCGCGCCGCGCTGCTTCGGGCAGCGCGCGCGGTGTACCGTCTCGACGAACACCTCGACGAACACCTCGACGAACACCTCGACGAACACCTCGACGAACACCTCGACGAACACCTCGACGAACGCCTCGACGAACGCCTCGACGAACGCCTCGGGGTGCATTCGTCCCCGCAGGACAATTGAACAACACGAAAACATGGCAATCGAGATTCGCGCCTACGAGGCATCCGACCTGCACACGCTGTCGGCCATCTGGTTCGATGCATCGCTGCTCGTGCATCCGTTTCTCGGCGAGGCGCGGCTGCGCGAGCAGCGCAAGCTGATCGAAGCGGTGTATCTACCCCAGGCGGAAACCTGGGTCGCGTGCCGGGCAGGCGAACCGGTCGGCTTCATCGGTCTGCTCGATGGTTCAATCGGCGGATTGTTCGTCGCACCGGCGTTGCACGGCCATGGGATCGGCCGCGCGCTGGTCGAGCATGCGCTCGCGCTCAAGGGCGTGCTCGATCTGGAGGTGTACGCCGACAATCGCGATGCCCATGCGTTTTACGCGCGGCTCGGCTTCGAGGACATTTCGCGGCGCGACGAGGACGATGAGGGCTTGCCGTTCGCGAATATCCTGATGCGCGCAACGCGTTAAGCGTGCGGGGCAGGTGCCGTGTGCCGCGTGGCGCGGCATCGGCCGCGATGACGTGCCAGCAAGCGAGCGCGTGCGCTCAGTCCGGTGCCGCTTCGCGCCCGGCCGCCACCCACTCGCGCACGGCCTCGACGAACAGCCGCAGCGCCGCCGGCGGATGCCGGTTCGCCGGATAGTAGAGGCACGGCGCGCCGAAATCCTGGCCCCATTCCGGCAGGACCTGCACGAGCCGCCCGGCGGCGACGTGATCGGCCACGCGCGATTCCGTCACCCACGCGATGCCGATACCGGCCAGTGCGGCCTCGATCATCAGCCCCTGGTTGCCGAGCGTCATCGGCCCGTCGACATCCACACTGACGCGCTTGCCCTTGCGGATCAGGTCCCATCGATAGAGTGCGCCGCTTTCGAACCGGTAGCGGATGCACCGATGCTCCACGAGATCCTGCGGTTGCTCCGGCGGCGCGTGCCGTGACAGGTAGTCGGGCGACGCCACCGCGACGAAATGGATCGTGTCGCCGAACTTCACGGCGATCATGTCGCGCGGCACGTCTTCGTGCACCCGGATGCCGGCATCGAAGCCGTGCTCGACGATGTCGATCAGCCGCGAATCGGTGACGAACTCGACGTGGATGTCCGGATAGCGGGCGACGAATGCGGGCAGCACATGCCGGATCAGCGGGCGCGCCGCCGCTTCCGACGCGCTGATCCGGATCTGGCCGGACGGGCGGTTGCGGGCGGTGGCCGCGTCGTTCAATGCATCTTCGAGATCGGCCACCGCGGGCCGCACGCGCAGCAGCAACTGCTCGCCGGCCTCCGTCAGCGCGACGGAGCGCGTGGTGCGGTTGAAGAGGCGCACGCCGAGCCGCGCTTCGAGGTGGCGGACCGCGTGGCTCAGCGCCGACGGCGATACGCCCAGGATGCGGGCCGCGCCGCTGAAGCTGCGCTGCTCCGCGATCGTGATGAAGGTCGTCAGTTCGCCGATGCCGGTGCGGAGCATTTGTGAATTTTCCTCAGTAACCCATGCAAGGGTACGCCGATTGTTGAGCCGTATCCATCAACCTACACTGGCTTCCTCGGCATCCCGTCGAACCTTTTCACTTTCAGCAGGAGAGCGTCATGCAAAAGCGCATGCTTGGTAAGAGCGGTCTCGAAGTCTCGGCAATTGGGCTCGGCTGCATGGGATTGAGTTACGCCTACGGCCCCGCCATCGACAAGGCGAGCGGCATCGCGTTGATCCGCGCCGCGTTCGAGCGCGGCGTGACGTTCTTCGACACGGCGGAAGCGTATGGCCCGTTCGTCAACGAGGAACTGGTCGGCGAGGCGGTCGCGCCATTTCGCGACCAGGTCGTGATCGCCACCAAGTTCGGTTTCGAGGACGGCCAGCCGATGAAGGGTGTCGACAGCCGGCCGTCGCATATCCGCGACGTGGCCGACGCGGCGCTGAAGCGGCTGAAGGTCGATCGCATCGACCTGTTCTACCAGCATCGCGTCGATCCGAACGTGCCGATCGAGGACGTGGCCGGCACGGTCAGGGACCTGATCCGCGAGGGCAAGGTCGCGCACTTCGGGCTGTCGGAAGCCGGTGAGCAGACGATTCGCCGCGCGCATGCGGTGCAGCCGGTCGCCGCGCTGCAAAGCGAGTATTCGCTGTGGTGGCGCGAGCCGGAGGCGCGGATCCTGCCGACGCTCGAGGAACTCGGGATCGGCTTCGTGCCGTTCAGTCCGCTCGGCAAAGGTTTCCTGACCGGCGCGATCGATGCGAACACGACGTTCGCGGAGAACGATTTCCGCAATGTCGTGCCGCGCTTCTCGGAGGAGAACCGCAAGGCGAACGCGGGCCTCGTCGACCTGCTCGGCCGGATCGCGACCGACAAGGGCGCGACGCGCGCGCAGATCGCGCTGGCCTGGTTGCTGGCCCGCCAGCCGTGGATCGTGCCAATTCCTGGCACGACGAAGCTGCACCGGCTCGACGAGAACGTGGGCGCGGCCGCCGTCGTATTGACGGCCGACGATCTCGCCGCGATCGATACTGCACTGCAGCAGATCCGGATCGTCGGCGAGCGTTATCCGGCGCATTTCCAGCAGCGCATCGACCGCTGACCGGGCGCGCGCCAGCTGATCCGGCACGAATTGGTCAGGCAAATCAGGGTCAATCTTCACGTCAGCTTAAGTTTGCGTTTCCTAGAATCGATTGACCGTCGCGTGTACAGCGACGGACCGATTCGCCCAGGAGGATGCGCATGAACCCTACCCGTATCGCCGTAGCCCAGTTCCGCGCGGTCATCGGCACGCCGCCGCTGACCGCGCAAGCGCCGGAGGCCCGCCGATGATGTGGCCGAACGCGTGGCGTGTCTCGGCACTGTTCGTGCGCGAGTGGGTCGGCCGTCCGGCCGCGGTGGGCGCGTTGTGCCCGAGTTCGCGGCAGCTGGCGCGCGAGATGGCCGACGCGGTGCCGGCCGGCGACGGGCTGGTCGTCGAACTCGGCGGTGGCACCGGCGCGATTACCGCGGCCTTGCTCGAACGCGGCGTCGCGCCACGGCGCCTCGTCGTGGTCGAACGTTCGCCGGCGTTTGTCCAGCATCTGCGGCGACGCTTTCCGGGCATCTCGATCGTGTCGGGCGACGCGCGGCAGCTCGAGCGGCTGCTGCCGCCGGGCGCGACGGTCGACGCGATCGTGTCGTGCCTGCCGCTGCGCACGCTGCCGCGTCAGGACGTGACGGCGATCGTCGATCAGTGCCATCGCGTGCTGTCCGCCGACGGCGTGATGATTCAGTTCACTTACGACCTGCGGCCCCCCGGCCGTCATCCGCTCGGCGACTCGGCATTTGTTGCCTGCGGTAGCCGGATCGTGTGGGCAAACATACCGCCTGCGCGCATCGTGACCGTGCGCAGCGTCACCGCCGAACACGCGGAATGACGCCGCTTCACGCGGGGCGCTCGACCGGGGCGCCTCGCCTTCGTCTTTCATAAGTCCTTCGAATCCTTCCAATCACCCTTCACATTGCCGTCACATCAGGTTCCTACCATCGCCTTTCATTTCGAAAGCATCAATGGCGGGGGGAACCGGCGACATGAATCGAATCAAACTGGCGGCGCTGCTATGTGCCGGCGCCTTTGCACTGGCCGGATGCGGCAGCGACGACGGCCCGACCAGCACGGCGCCCGGCCCCGTGCAGGCGGCGGCGCGCAACGTGATCTTTTTCCTCGGCGACGGCATGGGGATCACGACGCTGACGGCCGCGCGCATCTATGCAGTCGGTGAAGACGGCGCGCTCACGATCGACACGCTGCCCGAAACCGCGTTCGTGAAGACCTATTCCAATGATGCGCAGGTGACGGACAGCGCGCCGTCGATGTCGGCGTACATGACCGGCGTCAAGACCAACAACGAAGTGATCTCGATGTCGCCCGATACGAAGGCGATCGAGCCGACCGCGAGCCTCACCGGCAACTGCGGTGCGAACAACGGCAAATCGGCGACGACGCTGCTCGAGATCGCGAAGGCGAAGGGGCTGGCTACGGGTGTCGTGACGACCACGCGCGTCACGCATGCGACGCCCGCGGCGACGTATGCGCACGTGTGCCATCGCGACGCCGAGAACGACATCGCCGCGCAGCTCGTGCCGGGCGGCGCGGGCTACAACGGCGCGCTGGGCGACGGCGTCGACGTCGTGCTCGGCGGCGGCACGCAATTCTTCGTGCCGAAGGACGGCGGCGGCAAGCGCACCGACGGCCGCAACCTGGTCAACGAACTGAAGGCGAAGGGTTATGCAGTCGCGCAGAACCGCGACGACCTGCTGGCCGCCGACGCGACGAAGGGCGGCAAGCTGGTCGGCCTGTTCTCGTCGAGCCACATGAGCTACGACCTCGATCGCGGCGCGACCAAGGAGCCGAGCCTCACCGACATGGCGACACGCGCGCTCGACGTGCTGCAAAAGAATCCGAACGGCTATTTCCTGATGGTCGAAGGCGGCCGGATCGACCACGCGCTGCACGATACCAATGCGAAGCGCGCGCTGCAGGACACGGTCGCGTTCGACAACGCGATCAAGGCCACGATCGACAAGGTGCGCAAGACCGATCCCGACCTGAAGAACACGCTGATCGTCGTCACGGCCGACCACGACCACACGCTGGTGCTGAACGGCTATGCGGCGCGTACCGGCAAGACCGAGGCGGGCAAACCCGGCGTGCTCGGCGTGCTGCGCAGCTACCAGACCGGCTCGGTCGCGAAGGACGCGGACGGCGCGCCGTACACGATCATCGGCTTCGGCAACGGCGAGAACCGCGTGCAGGGCAGCCGCGCGGGCACGGCGCTCACCGACGCGGTGACGGGCGCCGACGACTATCGCCAGGAGGCGGTCGTGCGCATGGACAAGGGCAGCGAGACGCATGGCGGCACCGATGTGTTCCTGGGTGCGATCGGCCGCGGCGCGGATGCGTTCCACGGCGTGATCGAGAACAACAAGGTCTTCGAGCTGGTGCGCAACGCGGTGCAGCTGTGAGCGCCGACCATACGGGTACAGGGGAATACAGGATGTCGACCATCAAGTGCATCGCGGCGGCGCTGGCCGTCGCGGGTTTCGCATGCGGCGCGGCGCAGGCCGCCGGCCAGGCGAAGAACGTGATTTTCTTTCTCGGCGACGGCATGGGGCCGACGACCGTGACGGCGAGCCGGATCTACAAGGTCGGTGAGTCGGGACAACTGACGATGGAGAAGCTGGCCCGCACCGCGCGCGTCAAGACCTTCTCGAACGACGCGCAGACGACCGACAGCGCACCGTCGATGGCCGCGTACATGACCGGCGTGAAGATGAACAACGAAGTGCTGTCGATGTCGTCGGACACGCGCGCGGTCGCACCGGGCAGCGACGCGAACGGCAACAAGACCGTCAACAACTGCGCGCCGGGCAACGGCCAGCCGGTCGCGACGCTGCTGGAGCTGGCGAAGGCGCGCGGCAAGGCGGTGGGCGCGATCACGACGACCGAACTCACGCATGCGACGCCCGCCGCGACCTATTCGCACATCTGCCATCGCGATGCGCAGTACGACATCGCCGCGCAGGCGGCGCCGGGCGGCGCGGGCTACAACGCGGCGCTCGGCGACGGCGTCGACGTGCTGATGGGCGGCGGCCGCAACCACTGGACGCCGTTCGATCCGGTGGCGAACAAGCGCGGCCGCGCGGACGGCCGCAACCTGCTCAACGAGATGAAGGCGAAGGGCTACACGGTCGTCGCGACCCGGGATCAGCTCGCGCAGGCCGGCAACGGCAAGCTGGTCGGCCTCTTCAGCTCGACGAGCCATCTCGAGTACGAACTCGACCGCGTCGCGGGCAAGGGCGAAGGGCCGACGCAGCCGAGCCTCGCCGAGATGACGTCGAAGGCGATCGACGTGCTGTCGAAGAATTCGAACGGCTATTTCCTGATGGTCGAAGGCGGCCGGATCGATCACGCGCTGCACGGCACCAACGCGAAGCGCGCGCTGGAAGACACGGCGGCGTTTGATGAAGCGATCCGCGTCGCGCTGTCGAAGGTCGACCTGTCGAACACGCTGATCGTCGTGACGGCCGACCACGACCACACGATGACGATCAACGGCTATTCGAAGCGCGGCAACCCGATTCTCGACATCAGCCGCAACTATCGCGACGGCCAGCCGAGCAAGGACGCCGACGGCAACACCTACACGACGCTGGTGTTCGGCAACGGCGCGAACCGGCCGAACGTGCGCGCGTCGGTCGATTCGGCCACCGCGACGAACGAGGCGTATCTGCAGGAAGTCGGTGTGCGGATGGGCAGCGCGGGCTCGGAGACGCACGGTGGCGGCGACGTGATGCTGTTCGCCGACGGCGCGGACGCGAAGGCGTTCAAGGGCACGATCGACAACACGAAGGTGTTCGGTCTCGTGCGCTCGGCGTTCGGTTTCTGAATCCGTTGACTGCATGAGGAACGGGAACGCCCGATGAAACGTCAGCTTCTCTGCGCGCTCGCTTGCGGGTGGGTTGCGCTGCCGGCCCTTGCAGCGGCCGATCTCGACGCGGTGCTGGTGCACGAGAGCCGCACGGTGTCGGCCGATGGCGTGACGCGCACGACGATGTATCGCGAACGGATGGTGCGGCGCGACGCTCACGTGTGGGTCGAACGCGCGCTGCCCGTCGCGGCGGCGGGCGGTCACGGCGACGATCACGACCATGATCATGACCACGACGCGGGTGGTTCGCGCGAGACGCCGCAACGTGCCGGCGTGCAGCCGGCCTCTGCCCATGCCGCCCATGCGGGCCACAAGCATTTCAACTTCCAGGCGGCGGCGCGGCACGTGACGTACGACGGCAAGACGGCGCGCATCGAGTACGTGGACACGGCGAACCGGACGGTCGTCAGCGTGCCGCCGGCCGAGTATGAAACCACGGGCTTCGACGGCTCGTGGGACAACGCGTACTACGTCACGCCGCCATCGCAGTTGAAGCGGCTCGCGGTGGCGAAGCGCGGCGACGTGCCCGGCACCCGCTGGTACGAGCAGGCGGTCGATACGCCCGGCGCGCGCGGCGTGAACCGGATCCTGTGGAGCGAGACGCTGCAGGCGCCGCTGTCGGTCGAATACCGGAGCGCCGATGGTCGCGTCGTGCGCAAGCTGACGCTGACACCGGTGCCGGCCGCGCGGCGCGAGACGGTGCCGTGGCAGACGCTCGCCAGCTATACGCGCAAGGAATACGCGGATTATCTCGACTGATCGACGATGTCGATCGTCTGTACGCGGGGCTTGCGGTCAGGCCGGCCGGTTTCGTCAAGCGATACGGCCGGGCCCTGGCCGATTTTTTCTTCTTCTCCCGGCGACCCGGCAGCGATGGCCGATGACACGCTAGAAGCGCGCGCCGTCCGGCACGCGCGCTGAGGGCCGCGACGCGACCCGCTTGATGAAGCGGTCGAGCGGTGTCGCATAGCCGCGCGCGATCGCCGCGCTCAGCGCCGCCGACAACACCAGATACGCAATCAGCAAGACCAGCTTCGCGTCGCCGTGCGTGGCCGACGGCGGCCAGAACGTGCGCAGCCCGCCGAGCACGATCAGGTGGAACAGGTACAACTCGTAGCTCAGCTTGCCGGCGCGGCCCAGCGGCGCAAGCAGGCGGCCCTGCACGCGCTCGCCGTTGACGTGCGCGCCGATCAGCAGCACGGCCGTGCCGAGCGCCATCGCGGTGACGCCGGCGACGTGGCTTTCCGCGATCGGCCAGGCCAGATAAAGCGCGGCCATCGCCGCCGCGACGAGCCACTGCACGAGTGGCGCGGCCAGCCGCTGCCCGTTCAAGCGCTCGGCCAGCAGCGCGGTGCAGCAACCGATCGCGATCCCGTCGAACGACGCGAAGTACGCATAGAGGAACCCGCCTTCATCACCGGCATGCGTGAAGCGGTACACGGGCCCGATCGCGGCGACGACCACCCAGAACGCGACGAGCCGCGCATCGCGGCGCAACGCGATGCACAGCAGCGGAAACGACAGGTAGAACACCTCTTCGACCGACAGCGACCACAGCACGCCGAGTGCGTAATTGACCCACCCGTACGCACCGATCAGCACGTTCATCCAGAAAGTCAGCGACGCGAGATTCACGAGCCAGAACGACACGGCGACGCCTTCCGGCGCATGGTTCTGGAAGATCGGCACGCCGGCCGCCGCGAGGCCGTTGACGAGCGCGAGCAGCAGGAGCAGGCACGGGACGATGCGCGCGATACGCGACACGTAGAACGCACGCACGTCGACCGCGCCGAGGCTGCCCCAGCGGCGGCGCGCATTCGACGTGATCAGGTAGCCGGAGATCACGAAGAACATCGTCACGCCGTAGTTGCCGTTGCGCGCGATCGCATGCACCGTGTCCCAGCCGATTGCGCGTGCGAGCGACGTGTCGCGCAGCGAGTAGGGGATGTTGAAGTGGTGCAGCAGCACGAGCACGATCGATACGCCGCGCAGCAGGTCGATCCGCGCGTTGCGCGGGCCGGTGCTCATTGCGGCTTGCCCGGTTCGGCGAGGGCAGGAAGCGTCGCCAGGAACGTATCGCGTGCGCGCAGGCCGGCATTCGGCGTCTGCCGCTTGTCGTCCTGGATCAGGTACGCGAACGCGACCTTGCGCGGCCCCTTGGCCGCCCAGCCGACGAACCAGCCGTATGCGTGCGACGCGTCGTACTGGCGCCCCGGCGACCCGGTGCCCGTCTTGCCATGCACGATCCAGCCGTCGGGCTGCGTGTCGATCAGCGTGATGCGCTCGGTCATGTCGTACGCGTGCGCGCTGACGGGCAGCGTCCGGTTCGCGATCTTGCGCATGAAGCCGACCTGTTCGAGCGGCGAGATGCGCAGCGACGCGTTGACCCATGCCCCCATCACGCCGTTCAGTTCGCCGGTCGGACTGGTCGCGTCCGCGTTGCCGTAGCCGAATGCGGTCGTGTACTGCTGGAAGCGCGTCTGCCCGAGCGCCTGGGTGACCTGCTGCGAGTACCAGAAGATCGACAGCTTCATCCAGCGCGCCGGATCGGTCGGCTCGCGCCATGGCGCGCCGCCCCAGTCGGGGTAGCCGGCGTGGAAGTCGAGCGTCGGTGTGTGCTCGTCTTTCAACACGCCCGCATCGAAGCCCATCAGGCTGATGGCGACCTTGAACGTCGACGCCGGCGTCACGCGGGTCGCGCAGTCGCCTTGCTGCACGAGCACCTGGCCGGTGGCGGCATCGGCGACGACGGTGCAGATCGGACGGGCATGGGAAGACGCGGCGGCCAGGAGGCCGGCCGCGAAGGTGAACAGCGCGCGGCGCCAGTGCTTCAAGTGACACTCCTCGGGGATGGGCGGCAAGCGCGCGGTGCGGGCGGAAGGCGGCAGGCCGGGCGCAATGAAGGCGACGGCCGGCATCGAGGATCGTGGGGATGGCGGCCGTCGCGGAGGCCTACAGTGTATCGGCGGATGGCCGCCCGTTGACCTGTCACGGTTGACGGGACGAGCGGGCGCTTTTTGCCGATTCCGGCAACATCGGCGGGCCACGCGTGATGGCGCCCACGAAAAAGCCCGCCGGCAGGCTGGCGCTTGCGGGCGGGCAAAGACACCTCGGGCAGACCCGCGCGGGTGTCGCGTGAAGAACGGAGAACCGGGTTACATCAGAACTTGTGGCGCAGCGCGACGCGCACGGCCACCTGGTTCGACGTCGACGACGGCGCGTCGGTGCCGGGGATGAACGCGTTGTCGAGGATCGAGTTCGTCTTGTCGCCGGCGATGTGCTGGTACGCGGCCTGCACGTACACGTCGGTGCGCTTCGACAGGTTGTAGTCGGCCATCAGCCCGGCCGAATGGATCTTCGGCTTCGCGTTGCCGGTCGATGCGTCGTACTTCTCGAGCGACAGCACGTACTGCGCGCCGACCATGAACGCTGGCGTGACCTGGTACGAGCCGTTCACCTCGAAGTTCTGGTACTTGATCGCGCTGACCGTCGCGCCCGGGGCGATGATCGCGCCCGGCGTGCCGAGGTAGCCGTTGCCGGTCGGGTTCTTGTAGTTCGAGTTCGTGTACGCGAAGCCGACCGTCGCCTGGCCGAACGTGTAGTTGATGCCCGCGCCGAACACGCGCATGCGCTCGGCGATGTAGCTCGCATCGTTCGCGGTGATCGCGCCGGCCGAGCCGTCGCCCGGGCGGTTCGCCTGCAGGTACGCGGCGCCGATCAGCAGGCCGTTGTTCTGGTACTGCGCGCCGAAGCTGTACGCGCGGTTGTCCGAGAAGTTCGTGCTGTTGCTGAAGCTGTATGCGCCGCCGAACTGGAAGCCGCCGAAGTTCGGGCTCGCGTACTTCACCGTGTTGTCGAGGCGGAACGAGTTGTCGGTATTGTCGTTGTCGAACGGGTGCGCGAGCAGGTAGCCGCCCCAGTTGCCGTTGGCCGTGGTCGGCGCGAGATAGTCGACGACGGAGTCGTACTGGCGGCCGAACGTCAGCGTGCCGTACTGCGTCTGGCTCAGGCCGACGTACGCCTGGCGGCCGAACATGCGGCCGCCCTGGTTGAGCCGGCCGCTGTTCACGTCGAAGCCGTTTTCGAGCTGGAAGATCGCCTTCATGCCGCCGCCGAGATCCTCGCTGCCCTTCAGGCCCCAGCGGCTGCCCTGCGCGTAGCCGCTCGCCATTTCGTAGACGTGGCCGGTGCCGACGTTGTTCGTGTAGTTCAGGCCTTCGTCGATCACGCCGTACAGCGTGACGCTGCTTTGCGCGAACACGGGGGCCGCGAAGGTTGCCGTTACGGCGAGTGCCGTCAGGGTCTTTTTCATTGAGATCTCCGGGATATCCAGCTGGTATCGGTTGTCGTGAGCGCGTCCGGCGAGGCGCGCCCCGTCATCCGGGGCGACCCGATGCAGCGCGCGCGGCGCCGGGTCGCGCAACGCGCTGCGGCGCGGCAACCGGCAGCGTCGGGTCGTGTCTCCTCCGATGACACCGCGCATTCTTCCCAAGCCGAACAGGAATCGAAAGCGAGTAATTTCGATGGATGGGATCGGGTTCGCCAATGGGGTCGCGGCAGGTCGTTTCGACAGTCGAAACGGGGGCGCGGCCGGGCGGTTCGAGGCCGGCCGGGCAAGCGCCGCGCGAGATCGCGTCGCCGCCCGCGCGGCGCCCTGCACAGGCTCGGAAAATCGGCCGCGAGGCCCGTCCGGCGGGCCTGACAGGGCGCCCGAGGATCGATTGACGCTGCCGATTGCAATGATCGGAATTACTCGTTTCCCTAAACAAATTGGCGGCTGAAACATGCAGGCTGACCGGACGTGGATGCGTCCACGATTCCCGGTCGCCGCGCATGCCGCGACGCACAAACAACAGATTCGATTTGGAGACGACCCACCATGCAGATTCGACGACTGAAAACGGTCCTTCTCGCCGCCGCGGCGATCCTGTCCGCGCCTGCCGCCCACGCGGCCGGCGGCGCGTGCACCGACGGCAAGACGGTCCATTTCGCGGGCATCACATGGGAAAGCGGGTCGTTCGCGACCGAAGTGCTGCGGCAGATCATGGAGAAGGGCTACGGCTGCAAGACGGACGTCGTGCCGGGCAGCACGGCCGCCACCGAAACGGCGCTCGCGCGCAACGACCTGCAGATCTGGGCCGAGCAGTGGACGGGCCGCAGCGAGATCACCGCGAAGGCCGTCTCGTCGGGCGCCGTGAAGCTGATCGGCGACACGCTGCCGGGCGGCACGACGGAAGGCTGGTTCGTGCCCGACTACGTGGTGAAGGGCGATCCGGCGCGCAACATCAAGCCGGTCGCGCCCGGGCTCGTGTCGGTCGACGATCTGCCGAAGTACAAGCAGGTGTTCGCCGACGAGGAGGAGCCGGACAAGGGCCGCTTCCTGAACTGCCCGACGGGCTGGGACTGCGAGCGCGTGAACACGCGCCTGCTGCGCGTGCTGAAGCTCGACCAGTCGTATACGAACTTCCACCCGGGCACCGGCGCGGCGCTCGACGCGGCGATCGCGTCCGCGTACCAGCGCGGCGCGCCGATCGTGTTCTATTACTGGGGCCCGGCGGCGCTGATGGCGAAATACAAGTTCACCGCGCTGAAGATGCCGGCATATAACGAAGCATGCTGGAAGACGTTGCGCGACGAGAGCAGCACGCACCAGTGCGCGTCGTCGTACATGGTGTCGCGGTTGACGGTCGGCGTGTCGAAGCCGTTCGCCGATGCGAACCCCGATCTCGTCGGTGTGTTCGGCAAGGTGCGCTTCCCGATGGACTTCCTGAACCAGACGATCCTCGAGATGACGACGAAGAAGATCGACGGCGCGGCGATGGCCACGCAGTTCCTGAAGACCCGCCAGGACATGTGGAAGCAGTGGGTGCCGGCCGACGTCGCGCAGAAGATCGCCGGCAGCCTGAAGGGCGCGTAACCTGCGCGCGGCGGCGGGCCCGCGTCCGCCGCCGCCGTCACGCGCCTTCGCGGCGCGACGGAGAATCAAATGAACGGCTTCTTTCTGCACCTGTCGATCGCCGACTGGGTGAACAGCGCGCTCGAGACGTTCGTCGCGCAATACGGCGACGGCTTCCATCACTTCAGCGTACTGGTGCTGCGCTACCTGCTCGTGCCGCTCGAAGGCGCACTGCGCGTGGCGCCGCCGTGGCTCGTGCTGCTGGTCGTCGGCGCGATCGCGTGGAATGCGACACGCCGCATCGGTCTCGGCGCGCTCTTCATGCTGCTGCTTTACGCGATCGGCTGCTTCGGCCTGTGGGACAAGCTGATGCAGACGCTCGCGCTGATGCTCGTCGCGACGGTGCTGTCGGTCGCGATCGGCGTGCCGGTTGGCATCCTCGCGTCGCGCAGCGCCTGGCTGCGCCGGATGCTGCTGCCGGTGCTCGACGTGATGCAGACATTGCCGAGCTTCGTGTACCTGATCCCGGTGCTGATGCTGTTCGGCCTCGGCAAGGTGCCCGCGATCCTCGCGACGATCATCTATGCGCTGCCGCCGCTGATCCGCCTGACCGATCTCGGCATCCGCCAGGTCGATCCGGACGTGACGGAAGCCGCGCGCGCATTCGGCACGACGCGCTGGCAATTGCTCGTCAACGTGCAGTTGCCGCTCGCACGGCCGAGCATCATGGCCGGCATCAACCAGACGACGATGATGGCGCTGTCGATGGTCGTGATCGCGTCGATGATCGGCTCGCGCGGGCTCGGCGAGGACGTGCTCGCGGGCATCCAGACGCTCGACGTCGGCAAGGGCACGCAGGCGGGCCTCGCGATCGTGATTCTCGCGATCGTGATCGACCGGATCAGCCAGGGCTTCGGCCAGGAGCGCCGCGCACGGCGGCGGCTCGCGCAGCAGCGCCGGCAGAAGGGCGCGTCGCGCGTGCCGTACCGGCTGCCGCGCAAGGCGCAGTCGGCGGGCGTCGATTCGAATCAGGCGACGCAGTCGTCGCGTGCATAGGAACGGAGGCAGACATGGCGACCATCGACGTCAAACACGTGTACAAGCTGTTCGGGCCGCAGGCCGCGCATGCGCGCGTGCTCGACCTGCTGCGCTCGGGCAAGCGCAAGGCCGAGGTGCTGGCCGAAACGGGCTGCAACGTCGGGCTCAACGACGTGAGCCTCGGCATCGAGTCGGGCGAGATCTTCGTGATCATGGGGCTGTCGGGTTCGGGGAAATCGACGCTCGTGCGGCACTTCAACCGGCTGATCGAGCCGACGGCCGGCGAGATCGTGATCGACGGCAGCGACGTGATCAAGCTCGACGCGCACGGGCTGCGCGAGCTGCGCCGTTTCAAGGTCAGCATGGTGTTCCAGAACTTCGGGCTGCTGCCGCACCAGACCGTGCTCGACAACGCCGCGTATGCGCTGCGCACGCGCGGCGAGAAGCGGCACGATGCGGCCGAGGCCGCGCGCAACTGGCTGACGAAGGTCGGGCTCGACGGCTATGGCGATCACTATCCGGACGAGCTGTCGGGCGGGATGCGGCAGCGCGTCGGGCTCGCGCGCGCGCTGGCGGCCGATACCGATGTGCTGCTGATGGACGAGGCGTTTTCCGCGCTCGATCCGCTGATCCGTACCGAGATGCAGGATCAGTTGCTCGAGCTGCAGGCGACGCTGTCGAAGACGATCGTGTTCATCACGCACGATCTCGATGAAGCGCTGCGCATCGGTGACCGGATCGCGATTTTGCGTGACGGCACGCTCGTGCAGGTCGGGACGCCGGACGATATTCTGTCCAGGCCGGCGGATGATTATGTGCGGCGGTTCGTGGAGAAGCGCACGAGTGTGAATTGACGAGGTCGTTCGGGCGGGGAGCCGGGACGGGAGCATGAAGCACGGCACGCCGCGACAGGCGGCGTGCTTTTTTCTGGCGCCACGGCGACGACACGCGATCGTCCACGAAAAACCGCCGCAAGTCTCGTGGACGCGCGGCGGTTTCGTCGTGATCGTCGAACGCCGATCCGTGACCAGTAATCAGTAATCCCACAGAACCGGCACGAATCGGAATCCGTCGCCGTTCTTTGCGATATGACCGATGGACGGAAACGCGACATGCGCGGCGGCCAGCATCGCGCCGGTCTCGGCGGCTTCATTGAACAGCGCGATACGCACGGCGACAGCCGCTTCAGGATCGTGCTCGAAGCCGTTTTGCCATTCGGGATGATCGAAGTTGACTTCGAAGATCGCATCGCCCGCGAACGTCAGCTTCTCGCCGTTCGATGCGATGTCCACGACGCAGTGCCCGGGCGTGTGCCCGCCCGTCACGCGCGCCGACACGCCTGCGGCGACTTCCACGGTCTGGTCGAACTGGACGATGTTTTCACCGTAGAGCGCCACGAACTTCTCGGCCGCCTTGCGGAGGGCCGGGGGCACCGTTTCCGGCATCACCGTCTTGCTGAAGTCCGGATTTTTCCAGAACGCCACTTCCGCGGCCGACACGTGAATGCGCACGTCCGGGCGCAGCTTGGCCTTGACGCCGTCGACGTTCAGCCCGCCGACGTGATCCATGTGCATATGGGTAATCACGATATCGGTGAGCGCGGACAAGTCGATGCCGGCCGATTCCAGACGCATCACCGTCTTCCCGGCGCGCGTGAAGTATTCGAAGCCGTCGCCCACGCCGGAGTCGATCAGGATCAGGCGATCGCCGCTGCGCACGAGCGCGATGTTCAGCGCCCAGTCGAACATGTCGCGTTGCAGGAAGCGGCCGTCGAACCAGGCATTGCGGTCCGCTTCGCTCACGTTGGTGGACATGGTGGAGGTCGGCAGCGGCAGGATGCCGTCGCTGATCAGCACGACGTCGACGTCACCCACGCGGACGGCGTAGCGGGACGGCACGAGTTCGCCTGAACCTGCCTTGCCGAGGTTGGAGACAACCGGCTGAACATTGCGGGTGGTTTCGCTCATCATCAATAGTCCTATTTATCAAGTGGGGTAAGTCGCATTGCAGGGTGCGGTTCACGAGCACGACCACGAATTTCGCGCGTTTCGCTGCGCTCGCCTTTCAACCGGGCGTGAGAAGGATTGTAGTCAGGGGGATGAAAGGCGGAAGCACCGGGCGTGCACACATCATGTTGTTCGACCGGCAACAATCGACGACGGGCGGGAAACGGGGGGCAATGCGGGAGGCGGGCGGATCGACCTGCCGTTCGCCGACCGCGACGCGTCATATCCGAAGACGGTCGCATGGCGGCTGCGCGCCGCGCCTGCGGTGATGGGGCCGGACGCGCATGCGCTCGCCCATCCGCTTGCGAGCCGGAATCCCCCTGCGAAACGCGAAGCGGCTTGCCGACCCGTGGCCGCATTCCGGCCGCCGCTCCCCGGCAAGCGCCGAAGCCCCATGTTTGCCGGTGTGCGGCGAGCGTCGCCGGTTTCGACGTGCGGCCGCTACTTCGTGCCGAGCACGCAAGCGAGCGGATGCGACGGTACACCGTTGCGATGGATGGTGATCGACGCGAAGCCGGCGTCGGTCATGAGGCGAGCCAGCGTGTCGGGCCGGTACGCATCGTACGGCGCGCGCTCGATGTCGCGTACGGTGATCGCGACGATGCCACCGCTTCTGACGACGCGGTGCAATTCACCCAGGCCGAGCGCCGGATTGCGCCAGAAGTAGATGCAGTTGATCGAGAATGCCTTGTCGAACGCGTCGTCCGCGAACGGAAGCGCGTCGACGGAGCCGAGCGAGAGCCGTACGCGGCCTTGCTCGATGAACGCGCGATTCAGCTGCTTTGCGGCGGCCAGCATGGTCGCGGAATGATCGACGCCGGCGATGCGGCAGGATGGTGCGGCTTCAGCGGCGAGCCTGATCGCCTCACCGGGGCCGAACCCGACTTCGAGTGCCTGCTCGCCGTCGCCGATCGCGAGCAGCGACAGCGTCCATACGTTGTCCGGCCGGTTGTGCCGGCGCATGATGCGGCCGACAATCCGTCCGACGAGGCCCCGCGGCAGGCCGGGTTGCCGAAGATGAGTGGTCATGGCGTTCTCCTTCCGCGACGACATCCTGTCTCGTCCGGCGGACGAGTATGTGAGAAGGTTCGTGGCGAAGCGCGAGCGTGAATTGAGCCGTCGCGAGGACGACGCAACGAAGCGCGGGGCGCCGCGTGCGTTTTCGAGCGGCCGCCGGCGGGCACTCGTACACGAGTGAACTGCCGGCGGCCCATGGGTTCCGTGCGGTGCACCGCAGCGGGACGTACGTCGCCATTCCTTCGCGTCTGCCGGCCGAAATCCTCCTACCTGTCGATCACCCGATCCGCGCGTGCCGGCGCTCGCCGCTGACGGGCGCCGAAGAAAAGGCGCCCTATCACATTCGAAACATTTCCGAATGGCGCTTTATCCGGGTTTTTAACGCCTTGGCGGAATGAATTCCCGCACGTCCTTGTCTAGGCGTGCGTTTGCGGTCGAGATCGAATATCCGGCGCGACAGGCATACCCGAATGCGCCCCGACGGCAATCTCAAAAATGAAACATGGCGCACGTGCCGTTCCCGCGCCGGCCTGATCGGCAAGCCCTTGAATGCAAACGGGAAAGGCTTCTGCGCCTCACGGATGCCACGGTACCGTGCCGATCGGCACGTTTCAGCGTTGAAACATGAGTGGCGTGCCGGCGTCGTTCGGGGCAGGCCATGTCGCGTGAAAAATCCCACGGTCTCTTTGTATTCGGGCCGCTTGGAGGAGTGGCATCGTCGATGCGTGATGTCGCCCGGATTGGCGCGGTCGGCCAAGCCGTTCCTCGTTACTTCAGGAGGATTTCATGCGTAAGACTTTATTGGCGTCCGCTGCGCTTCTCGCCTTGGGATGCAGCGGCTACGCGATGGCGAATCCATGCAGCAGCAATGCCAGTTCGACGTGCAGCCAGAAAGCGGATGACGGATCGAACACGCTCAGCAACGCGGTCAGCTCAAGCCAGACCAGCTCCACCGGGTCCAATGCAAATGAAGTCTCGCCTGGCGCGAGCGTCTATCAGGATTCCTACAACAGTACCAAGATCGTCGCGATCAGCAAACTCGACGGGTACGTGAGCAATGTCCAGGTCTGGGGCATTGGCAACAACGCGACCAATTCGGGCAGCGCGGCCGGCGGAAGCGGTGGCAAGGGCGGCAACGGCTACGGCTACGGCGGCGTGGGCGGTAACGGCGGCGGCGGCGGCGCGGGCGGCGCCGGCGGGAAAGGCGGCAGCGCGCATAACGGCAGCGCCACGGCAGGCAACGCCAGCAACGGCAGCGCGACGGCCGGCACTGGCAACGGCGGTGGCGGCGGAACCGGCGGTTCACCTGACGCCAGCGGCGGGACTGGCGGCAATGCCACGGCGAGCGGCGGCTATGGCGCCGGCAAGGGCGGCGGCGCCATCGCGGCTTCGGTCGGCGTAGGCGGCTCCGGCACGGGCGCCGGCACAGGCTGGGG
>NZ_VWWH01000090.1:0-28812 GCF_011753045.1 Burkholderia sp. Ap-955 | reverse complement strand
CGACGACGCGGTGCGGCTCGCGGCGCTCGCGCAGCGGCGCTGGCCGGCGTCGCACGCGGCGATCGTCGCGCATCTTCAGGCGCTGATCGCGGCGCGCCGTTTCGCGGAAGCGCAGGTGCAGGCACGCGCGCAGGCGAAGGCCGATCCCGAGCAGCCGGACTGGTGGGACTATCTCGCGAAGGCGAGCGACGGCAAGGGTGACCTGCTGGCGCGGCGCCGTGCGCTCGCGGAGAAGCTCGCGCTCGACGGCGCGTGGCCGTCGGCGATTCGCCAGCTGAAGGAAGCGCGCGACGCGAAGGACGTGTCGTTCTACGAGCAGTCGATGATCGGCGCGCGGCTGCTGGAATTCGAGGCGCGCTACAAGGAAGAGCGCGAGGACGAGAAGAACGGCCGCGGGTAGCGGCCGATACACGGGAAGCGCGCGCGAAGCCGCTGCGGGTCAGTTGCCGCTGTCAGCTGTATTGCGGGCCTGTTGCGCCGGGCTTGCGACGTAGCCGAACCGCGTGGGCACGTCCGCACCGACGATGCTGCCGAGCGGCAGCGTGCGGCCGTTGCGCCAGCGCAGCACGGGCGGCGCGGCATCGAAATCGGCGTGATCGGCGAGCAGCCCGAGGTCGTGATCGTGCAGCGCCGCGATGCGCGGCGGCGTGCCGGCCGCGCGAAACAGCACGCCGCCTGCGTCGTCGAGCCAGGCTTCGTCCGGTTCGAACGGCGCGCCGGTCTGGTCGGTGAGCGTGAGCTGCCCGTCGCGCTCGGCAAGCCGGACGACCCACGGCGTATAGGCAAGCTCGACGTACACGCGCTGCGGCCCGTTCTGGAAGAACCACTGGCCGTGCGCGTCGCATTCGTAGTTGCGGCCGATGAACGCGTTCAGCGCCGCATGCCGGATCGGCGAGCCGAGCTCGCCGGCCGCCTGGGCCGCGTCGTCGCGCAGCCGCCATTCGCCGCGCCGGTCGAGCAGCAGCCAGCCGGTACAGTGCGGCACGTTCGGCCATTTGGCGAGGGCCTGCCTGACGATGTCATCCATGGTCGACGAATTGGGAGCAATAGCCGAACACCCGCGCCGACAGCCAGTCGAGGCGGCCGGGGAACGGCCCGGTCATGAATCCCGCGTGCCCGCCCGCCGCGGGCTGGTCGAGCTCGACGGCCGGCGATACGTCGGCCGGGCCCGGCAGCGCCGATTCGGGCAGGAACGGGTCGTTGCGGGCGTTGAGGATCAGCGTCGGCACATCGATCGCGGGGAGCAGCGGCCGCGTGGTCGCCTTGGTCCAGTAGTCGTCCGCGTTCGCGAAACCGTGCAGCGGCGCGGTCACGACCTCGTCGAAGTCGCGCATCGTCACGGCCTGCAGCATTGCTTCGCGGTCGAACAGCCCCGGGTACTGGTCGAGCTTCGCGAGTGCCTTGCGCTTGAGCGTCTTCAGGAAGCTGCGCGTGTAGACCATCGCAAAGCCTTGCGACAGTGCGCGCCCGCCGGCGTGCACGTCGATCGGCGTCGAGATCGCGGCGGCCGCCCGCAGGATCGACGTGTCGCTGCGATGCTCGCCGAGCCAGCGCAGCAGCACATTGCCGCCGAGCGACACACCGGCCGCGACGAGCGGCCCGCGATGCTGCGCGGCAAGCCGGCGCAGGATCCAGTCGACCTCGGCACTGTCGGCGAGATGGTAGAAGCGCGGCTGGCGGTTGATCTCGCCGCTGCAACTGCGGAAGTGCGGCACGACGGCATGCCAGCCCTTCGCGCGCGCGGCGGCCATCATCGCGAGCGCGTAGTGCGAGCCGGAGCTGCCCTCGAGGCCGTGGAACAGCACGAACAGCGGCGCATCGGGCGCCGGCGCGGCGCTGTCGAGATGGGCGACCCAGTCGAGATCGATGAAGTCGTGGTCGGGAGTTTCCCATCGCTCTCGTCGGTAAGCGACGACCGGACGCCGCGCGAACAGCGCGGGCACGATGGTTTGCGCATGGCTGTTGGGCAGCCAGCGTGGTGCGCGATAGCGCAGTATGTCGTCGTCGGGGGCCGGGGCCCCGGTCAGCGGCGAGGTGGGCGGAGAAGCCGTACTCATGATCGCCCCGCGTATGCGTTGCTTCGTCTTTTCGTCAGTGCAGCGGACCCTGCCCATGACGGATCTTCGCGGCGAATTGTCCGGCCGCTTGTTCGGGAATCGGGCTCGCGTGAATATGCGCGATGCGCCACTCGCCACGTTCGTGAATCATCACGTACGTCGCGAAAACCATGTCGGGTTCGGCCGTCAGGTCGGCCTGCTGATGCGCTTCGGCGATCGTATAGACGACCGTGCCGAGGCTGTCGTACACGCGGATGTCAAGCGGCTCGATCGTCACGGGGCGCGTGGCGAGCCGGTTGCCGAGCCCGCTGCGGATCTGGTCGAGGCCATGCAGATGCTCGCCGTCCGCCCATACGCAGCTGGCGAAATCCTCGTCGATCCACAATCCCAGCAGCGCGTCGAGATTGGCATCGGCGACGGCCTGGTAGTAGGCGTTCAGCGTATCGGCGGCGGCTTCGAAGAGGCGGGCAAAACGTGGCATCGGGGTTATCTCTCGCGCGCGTCGCGCGCCGTATTCAGCACGGCGGCCCGGATGGAGCCGCCGTACACCGGTGAATCGGATTGCCCGGCGCGCCGTGCGACGCTGCCGGCCAGGGTCAGCGCTGCCCGACGAGCATGCCGCGCAAATCGCCGAATACCTGCTCGGGACCGAGTTCGCGCAGGCACTTCAGGTGGCCGAGCGGGCACTCGCGTTCGAAGCAGGGACTGCATTCGAGATGAAGCCATTGTACCTTCGCCAGGTCCGACAGCGGAGGGGTGTGGCGCGGATCGGTCGATCCGTACAGCGCGACGAGCGGCCGGCGTAGCGCGGCGGCAACGTGCATCAGCCCCGAATCGTTGGTGACCACCGCGTTCGCGCGCGCGATCAGCGCGCACGCCTCCGACAGCGACGTCTGCCCGCACAGGTTGCGCACGTTCGGCGCGTGGTCGGCGATCGCCTGCGCGGCCGCGGCGTCCTTCTGCGAGCCGAGCGCGACGATCTGCGTGTACGGGAACGACTGATGGACGATGGTGGCGAGCGATGCGAAATGCTCGGGCGGCCAGCGCTTGGCCGGGCCGTATTCCGCGCCCGGGCAGAACACGACGAGCGGCTTGCGCGTATCGAGATTGAAACGTGCGGACACGCGCGCCGTCTCGTTGAGATCGGCGTCGAGGCGCGGCGCGGGCAGCGTCTTCATCGACTCGGGCAGCTTCGCGCCCGGCGCATACGCGAGCGCCGCGTAGTGGGTCGTCATCGGCGGCCGCTCGCCCGATTTGTCCGGGTTCGCGTGCCGCACGTTCAGCAGCCCGTAGCGGTGCTCGCCCGTGTAGCCGACCCGCAGCGGGATGTTCGCGAGCCACGGGATCACCGCGGATTTCAGCGAATTGGGCAGCACGTACGCCGCGTCGTAGCCGACGTCGCGCAGGTCGCTCGCGAGCTGCCAGCGGCGCAGCAATTGCAGCTTGCCGTGCGCGAGATCGGTCGCGTAGACATCGTGGATCTCGGGCATCCGCTCGAGCACGGGCGCGACCCACGAGGGCGCGACGGCATCGATCGCGATGCGGGGATGGTTTTTCTTCAGCAGCGCAAAAAGCGGCTGCGCCATCAATGCGTCACCGATCCAGTTCGGTGCGATAACCAGCGCTCGACGCATCAGGTCGACTTCCGATGTCGTAATGAAGCACGGCGCTCAGGCGCCGCGTTCGGGTTGCCAGAATGGAGAACGGCGGCGCGCCGGCAATCCGGCGGCGCCGCCTGGGTGAGCGGCGGCCTGCATCCGCCTGCAGGCCCGGCCGCCGGGGCTCAGTGGCCCTTGACGACCTCGCCGTCACGCAGCTTGTAGCGCGTGCCGCAGTACGGGCAGCGTGCTTCGCCGTGCGAGACGTCGATGAAGACGCGCGGGTGGGCGCTCCAACGCGCCATGGCCGGGTTCGGGCAGTACGCGGGAAGATCCTTGGCCGTCAGCTCGACCAGCGGCATTTCCTTGATTTCACTCATGAGACTTTCTCTTATCACTCTTTTGTGGGGCGGTCGGTGGCGCGGCGCGCTCAGACCTTCGTCAGCCAGTTCGCGTACTTCGCGTTCTTGCCCGACACGATATCGAAAAACGCCGACTGGAGCTTTTCCGTGACGGGGCCGCGCGCGCCGCTGCCGATCGTGCGGTTGTCGAGCTCGCGGATCGGCGTGACTTCAGCGGCCGTGCCGGTGAAGAACGCCTCGTCGGCCGTGTAGACCTCGTCGCGCGTGATGCGCTTCTCGATCACCTCGATGCCGGCGTCCTTCGCGAGCGTGATGACGGTATCGCGCGTGATGCCGTCGAGGCACGACGACAGGTCGGGCGTGTACAGCTTGCCGTTGTTCACCAGGAAGAAGTTCTCGCCGGAGCCTTCCGACACGTAGCCGTCGACGTCGAGCAGCAGCGCTTCGTCGTAGCCGTCAGCGGTGGCTTCCTGGTTCGCCAGGATCGAGTTCACGTACCAGCCCGACGCCTTCGCGCGCACCATCGACACGTTCACGTGGTGGCGCGTGAACGACGACGTCTTCACGCGGATGCCCTTCGCGAGGCCTTCCTCGCCGAGGTACGCGCCCCACGGCCAGGCGGCGATCGCGACGTGGATCGTGTTGCCCTTCGCGGCCACGCCGAGCTTTTCCGAGCCGACCCAGATGATCGGGCGCAGGTAGCACGACTCGAGCTTGTTCTCGCGCACGACTTCGAGTTGCGCGGCTTCGAGCGTTTCCCGGTCGAACGGCACGTCCATCTGGAAGATCTTCGCCGAATTCAGCAGACGTTTCGTGTGCTCGTACAGGCGGAAGATCGCGGTGCTGCCGTCGGCCGACTTGTACGCGCGCACGCCCTCGAAGACGCCCATGCCGTAGTGCAGCGTGTGGGTCAGGACGTGGATCTTGGCGTCGCGCCAGTCGATCAGCTTGCCGTCCATCCAGATCTTGCCGTCGCGGTCGGCCATTGACATAGATTTCTCCTGGGATGCGGTTGTATGCAGCGTTGAGCCGGAAAGACGCGTATTTTAGCGTCATTTGAAGGCGATCCGGTCGGTCGGCGCGGGGCCGGCGCTATAATCGCCCGGTACCGATTCCAATAACGACGGGTCGTACCGGCAGGAGGCGCCGGCGCCCCGACGAACCGCCCGCTGCGGCCCGCTTCCCATGCTTGCTCGATTGTCCGCCACCGACCGCTTCGCGCTGATCCAGGGCGCGCGCGACTATTCCCCGACGCTGATGGCGATTTTCTCGTGGGGGCTCGTCACCGGCGTCGCGATGAGCAAGTCGGTCATGACCCTCGGGCAGGCGAGCGCGATGTCGCTGCTGGTCTACGCGGGCTCGTCGCAGCTCGCGGTGTTGCCGCTCCTCGCGGCGAAGCTGCCGATCTGGACCATCCTGCTCACGGCCGCGATGGTCAACACGCGCTTCGTGATCTTCAGCGCCGGTCTTGCTCCCCATTTTTCCTACCTGCCGCTGTGGCGGCGCCTCGCGATCGGCTATTTCAACGGCGACGTGATCTACCTGCTGTTCCAGAAACAGGGCTTCGCCTACGGCCACGTGCCCGGCAAGGAAGCGTATTTCTGGGGGATGGCGCTCGCGAGCTGGTTGTCGTGGCAGGTGTCGTCGCTCGCCGGCATCCTGCTCGCGAGTGTCTTTCCCGCGAGCTGGGGGCTGGAACTGGCCGGCACGCTCGCGCTGATCCCGATCATGGTGTCGGCGGTCGCGAACCGCTCGACGCTCGCGGCCGTCGCGGTCGCCGGTATCGTGTCGCTCATCGCGTTCGACCTGCCGTACCGGCTCGCGCTGCCCGTTGCGGTGCTCGCCGCGCTCGCGGCGGGCTGCACGGCCGATTTCTTCGTCGAGCGGGCTGACTGGCGGCGCATTCGCACCGAAACCGTGCACGAAAAGGAAATCGAATGAGCGCGACGGAAATCTGGATCGTCATCATCGGGATGACGATCGTCACGGCCGTCACGCGCGCGCTGTTCCTGATCGGCGGCGAACGCACCGTGCTGCCCGAGCGCGCGCAGCGCGCCATGCGCTACGCGCCGGCGGCGGCACTGGTCGCCGTCGTGCTGCCCGACGTGCTCGAAACGCCGGCCGGGCTGTCGTTCGCGCTGTCCAACCATCCGTTCTACGCGGCGCTCGCCGGCCTCGGCTGGTTTTTGTGGCGGCGCAGCATGCTCGGCACGATCGTCGTCGGGATGCTCGTCTTCACCGCGCTGCGCCTGGTCTTTTGATGGGGCGCCGTTCGGGCCCGCCGGGTACCGGCCGCGCGCGCGGGTGCATTGCTGCGTTGCGGCAATGTGTCCGTTCCCGCGCGCGATCCCAAATAGGCGGAATTCGCCGCCCGCGGGTCAGTCTGCCGGGTGGATCGGCTAGAATGCCCGTTCGAGATTTTTTACCCGTGCGCGTCATGCGAACCGCCAGCCACGGCCGCATCCGGCGCCCTTTCGCGGCAGCCCGCGCACGTCCAGCGTGAACCCCCTTTCCCCATCCACTACTTCAATTTGTTCAACATGAGCCAAGTCAAGCGTCTTACCGACCTGATCGCCGCCGGCCAGCTCGCCGGCAAGCGGGTATTCATCCGCGCCGACCTGAACGTCCCGCAGGACGACCAGGGCAACATCACCGAAGACACGCGCGTGCGCGCGTCCGTGCCGGCCATCCAGGCCGCGCTCGACGCCGGCGCGGCCGTGATGGTCACGTCGCACCTCGGCCGTCCGACCGAAGGCGAATTCAAGCCGGAAGATTCGCTCGCGCCGGTCGCGAAGCGCCTCGCCGAGCTGCTCGGCCGTGACGTGCCGCTCGTCTCGAACTGGGTCGAGAACGGCGTGAACGTCGCACCGGGCCAGGTCGTGCTGCTCGAGAACTGCCGCGTGAACAAGGGCGAGAAGAAGAATTCGGACGAGCTCGCGCAGAAGATGGCGAAGCTCTGCGACGTGTACGTGAACGACGCGTTCGGCACCGCGCACCGCGCGGAAGCGACCACGCACGGGATCGCGAAGTACGCGCCGGTCGCGTGCGCGGGCCCGCTGCTGGCCGCCGAACTCGACGCGCTCGGCAAGGCGCTCGGCAACCCGGCCCGCCCGCTGGTGGCGATCGTCGCCGGCTCGAAGGTGTCGACCAAGCTCACGATCCTGAAGTCGCTGGCCGGCAAGGTCGACCAGTTGATCGTCGGCGGCGGCATCGCGAACACGTTCATGCTCGCGGCCGGCCTGTCGATCGGCAAGTCGCTGGCGGAAGCCGACCTCGTCGCGGAAGCGAAGGCGATCATCGACGAAGCGCGCGAGCGCGGCGCGTCGGTACCGATCCCGACCGACGTCGTCACCGCCAAGGAATTCTCGCCGACGGCGGTCGCCACGGTGAAGCAGGTCGCCGACATCGAAGCGGACGACATGATCCTCGACATCGGCCCGGATACGGCCAAGGCGCTCGCGAGCCAGCTCGAGAAGGCCGGCACGATCGTGTGGAACGGCCCGGTCGGCGTGTTCGAGTTCGACCAGTTCGGCAACGGCACCAAGACGCTCGCTGAAGCGATCGCCAAATCGTCCGCGTTCTCGATCGCGGGCGGCGGCGACACGCTCGCGGCCATCGCGAAGTACGGCATCCATGACCAGGTCAGCTACATCTCGACGGGCGGCGGCGCCTTCCTCGAGTTCCTCGAGGGGAAGAAGCTGCCGGCGGTGGAAGTGCTGGAAACGCGGGCGGCCTGAGCGTGGCGGCGCGCGCAGGGGTGACGAAGGCCGCGCGCTCCGCGAAAGCGGAGCCGACGGCCGGCGCGGGCAAGCGCAAACGCGCGCCCGCGCGGGCGAACACCGCCCCGCGCGCACCGGCGGCCGCCGGCGACGCGGCCGAGCAGCACCACGAGATTCAGAACAAAGCGATGCCGGGCGCAAGCACCGGCACGCCCCCCGGAGCGGCGGCCGCTGGGCCTGCCGCTTCCGGCTCTCGCAGCGTTTCACCCAGCGCATCCACCTTGATCCAGATGAGGAGTTTCATGCAGCGCGCCACCAAGATAGTCGCCACGATCGGCCCGGCTTCCAGTTCGCCGGAGATTCTGCTGCAGATGATGCAGGCGGGCCTCGACGTCGTGCGGCTCAATTTTTCGCACGGCACGGCCGACGATCACCGCCAGCGCGCCGAGATGGTGCGCGAGGCCGCCCGCAAGGTCGGCCGCGAGATCGCGATCATGGCCGACCTCCAGGGCCCGAAGATCCGCGTCGGCAAGTTCGAGAACGGCAAGACGACGCTCGAGCCGGGCCAGGCCTTCATCCTCGACGCGGGCTGCGAGCTGGGCAACGACGAGCGCGTCGGCCTCGACTACAAGGAGCTGCCGCGTGACCTGCGCACGGGCGACCTGCTGCTGCTGAACGACGGCCTGATCGTACTGACCGTCGAGCGCGTGCTCGGCGACGAGATTCACACGATCGTCAAGGTGGGCGGCGAGCTGTCGAACAACAAGGGCATCAACCGCCAGGGCGGCGGGCTGTCGGCGCCCGCGCTGACCGCGAAGGACATGGAAGACATCCGCACCGCGATGTCGCTCGGCGCGGACCTCGTGGCGGTGTCGTTCCCGAAGAACGCGACCGATATGGAAATGGCGCGCCAGCTCGCGAACATCGCGGGCGCACCGTACGGCATCAAGCCGAAGATGATCGCGAAGATCGAGCGCGCGGAGGCGATTCCTGCGCTGCAGAGCATTCTTGATGCGTCCGACGGCATCATGGTCGCGCGCGGCGACCTCGCGGTGGAAGTGGGCAACGCGGCCGTGCCGGCGCTGCAGAAGCGGATGATCCGGATGGCGCGCGAGTCGAACAAGCTCGTGATCACCGCGACGCAGATGATGGAATCGATGATCTACGCGCCGGTGCCGACCCGCGCGGAAGTGTCGGACGTCGCGAACGCGGTGCTCGACGGCACCGACGCGGTGATGCTGTCGGCCGAGACGGCCGCCGGCAAGTATCCGGTCGTCACGATCGAGACGATGGCGGCCGTGTGCGTCGAAGCAGAAAAGTCGGAAGAAGTCGAGCTGGACAAGGATTTCCTCGACCGCACGTTCACGCGGATCGACCAGTCGATCGCGATGGGCGCGCTGTTCACCGCCTACCACCTGGGCGCGAAGGCGATCATCGCGTTGACCGAATCGGGCGCGACCGCGCTGTGGATGTCGCGTCACTACACGCACGTGCCGATCTTCGCGCTGACGCCGCGCGTCGGCAGCGAGCGCACGATGGCGCTGTACCGCAACGTGACGCCGCTGCATGTCGACTTCAACAGCGACCGCGACTCGGCGCTGCAGGCGGCGCTCGAGATCGTCGTCAAGCAGGGCTACGTGCAGCACGGCGATATGGTCGTGCTGACCGTCGGCGAGCCGATGGGGCAGGCGGGCGGCACCAATACGCTGAAGATCGTGCGGGTCGGCGAGCACTATTGAGCGCCGACCGGGCATCGGGCCGGCCTGCGGGCCGGCCGCCCGGATCGGCTGAAAAATCGATCCGGCACCGTTTTTGATACGAAAGCCGCGTGGGGTCCGAAGCCCCGCGCGGCTTTTTTTCTCATTTTTGCCCGCATTGTGCCGTGCGAACGTAACAAATTGCGAGTCGGCGCCACCGGGCGGTCGGAATCGGAGGCGCTTCGCGATAAAATGCGGCTATTCGACGCTCAGCCGCGCCGCGCCACCCCGGGTTCGACCGGGAGCGAGCGCCGCGCCGGCGTCAGGGCGCACCGGTTTTCATTCCATGGAGTTCCACAATGCCTCTCGTATCAATGCGTCAATTGCTGGACCACGCGGCAGAGCACGGTTACGGCCTGCCGGCCTTCAACGTGAACAACCTGGAGCAGGTCCAGGCGATCATGGCGGCGGCGGACCAGGTCGGCGCGCCCGTGATCATGCAGGCATCGGCCGGCGCGCGTAAGTACGCGGGCGAGCCGTTCCTGCGCCACCTGATCGAAGCAGCAGTCGAGTCCTACCCGCACATCCCGGTCGTGATGCACCAGGATCACGGCCAGTCGCCGGCAGTCTGCATGGCCGCGATCCGCAGCGGCTTCACCAGCGTGATGATGGACGGTTCGCTGGAAGCCGACGGCAAGACGGTCGCGTCGTACGAGTACAACGTCGACGTGTCGCGCAAGGTCGTCGAGATGGCGCACTCGATCGGCGTGACGGTCGAAGCCGAGCTCGGCGTGCTCGGCTCGCTCGAGACGATGAAGGGCGACAAGGAAGACGGCCACGGCGCGGAAGGCACGATGACCCGCGAGCAGCTGCTGACCGATCCGGAGCAGGCTGCCGACTTCGTGAAGCTCACGCAGTGCGATGCACTCGCGATCGCGATCGGCACGTCGCACGGCGCGTACAAGTTCTCGAAGAAGCCGACGGGCGACATCCTGTCGATCCAGCGCATCAAGGAAATCCACGCGCGCATCCCGAACACCCACCTCGTGATGCACGGTTCGTCGTCGGTGCCGCAGGAACTGCTGGCCGAGATCCGCGAATTCGGCGGCGACATGAAGGAAACCTACGGCGTGCCGGTCGAGGAAATCCAGGAAGGCATCAAGCACGGCGTGCGCAAGATCAACATCGACACCGACTTGCGTCTGGCGATCACCGGTGCGATCCGCCGCTACCTGTTCGAGAACCCGGGCAAGTTCGATCCGCGCGACTACCTGAAGCCCGCGCGCGAAGCCGCGAAGCAGGTTTGCGTCGATCGCTACCTCGCGTTCGGCTGCGAAGGCCAGGCCGGCAAGATCAAGCCGATGGCGCTCGACAAGATCGCCGAGCAGTACAAGTCCGGCGCGCTCGCACAGGTCGTGCGCTGAGACTGTAGTACGATTGCCGCGCCCGATGTGGGCAAAGGCAAGGCTGTCTGGCCGGATCTGATCCGGCCCCGCAGCCGTTCCGTCCGGCCGAACGAGGGCCGGCCGGCAACCGCCCGGGCGCCGTCGCCCGGCCGGTTCGCCGACGTATTGCAAGACCGCCGTTCCCGCCTGCCGCGGGGAACGGCGTTTTCCCTTTTTGTTTGGCTCCTTATCTGCGAAAAGACGATGTCTACCCTCTACGAATCCACGCTCCGCTCGCTGCCGCTCCTCGGTCGCGGCAAGGTCCGCGATAACTACGCGGTCGGCAACGACAAGCTCCTGATCGTCACGACCGATCGCCTGTCGGCATTCGACGTGGTGATGGGCGAGCCGATTCCGAACAAGGGCCGCGTGCTGAACCAGATGGCGAACTTCTGGTTCGACAAGCTCGCGCACATCGTGCCGAACCACCTGACGGGCGACGCGCCGGAAACGGTTGTCGCGGCCGACGAGGTCGAGCAGGTGAAGGGCCGCGGCGTGGTCGTCAAGCGCCTCGAGCCGATCATGATCGAAGCGGTCGTGCGCGGCTACCTGGCCGGCAGCGGCTGGAAGGAATACCAGGCGTCGGGCGCCGTGTGCGGCGTGCAGCTGCCGGAAGGCCTGCAGAACGCGCAGAAGCTGCCCGAGCCGATCTTCACGCCGGCCGCGAAGGCCGAGATGGGCGAGCACGACGAGAACATCACGTTCGAGGAAACCGAGCGCCGCATCGGCACCGAGCTGGCCGCGACGATCCGCGACATCTCGATCAAGCTGTACAAGGAAGCGGCCGACTACGCGGCCACGCGCGGCATCATCATCGCCGACACGAAGTTCGAATTCGGCCTCGACAACCACGGCCAGCTGTACCTGATGGACGAAGTGCTGACCGCCGATTCGTCGCGCTTCTGGCCGGCCGACCAGTACGAAGTCGGCACGAACCCGCCGTCGTTCGACAAGCAGTTCGTGCGCGATTGGCTCGAGGCGCAGCCGTGGGGCAAGACGGCACCGGCGCCGGCGCTGCCGGCCGACGTGGTCGAGAAGACGGCCGCGAAGTACCAGGAAGCGCTCGAGCGCATCACGGGCCAGTCGCTGGCCTGATTGGGGAACGGAACACATGAGCGAAGTTCAGACTGCCCACACGCACAGCGCGCCGCTCGTCGGCGTGCTGATGGGTTCGAGTTCCGACTGGGGCGTGATGAAGCACGCGGTTGCCATCCTGCAGGAATTCGGCGTGCCGTACGAAGCGAAGGTCGTGTCCGCGCACCGGATGCCCGACGAGATGTTCGACTATGCGGAGAAGGCGCGCGAGCGCGGGCTGCGCGCGATCATCGCGGGCGCCGGCGGCGCGGCGCACCTGCCCGGCATGCTGGCCGCGAAAACCACGGTGCCGGTGCTCGGAGTGCCGGTCGCGAGCAAGTACCTGAAGGGTGTCGATTCGCTGCACTCGATCGTGCAGATGCCGAAGGGCGTGCCCGTCGCGACGTTCGCGATCGGCGAGGCCGGTGCCGCGAACGCCGCGCTGTTCGCGGTGTCGATCCTGTCCGGCAACTCGGTCGACTATGCGAACCGGCTCGCCGCGTTCCGCGTGCGCCAGAACGAAGCCGCGCACGCGATGGTGCTGCCGCCGCTGGAATGACGGCGCACCGGCGGCCGCGTGTCGCGGCTGCCTGACCTCCCCACTGCGGCGGGCAGCGCCCGCCGCGACCGACCACTGACATGACCGCAACTCCTGATTCCGTTTCCCCGATCCTGCCCGGCGCGTGGCTTGGCATGGTCGGTGGTGGCCAGCTCGGCCGCATGTTCTGCTTTGCCGCCCAGTCGATGGGCTATCGCGTCGCCGTGCTCGATCCCGATCCGACGAGCCCCGCCGGCGCGGTCGCCGACCGCCACCTGCGCGCGGCCTACGACGACGAAGCCGCGCTCGCCGAACTGGCCGACCTGTGCGAGGCGGTGTCGACGGAGTTCGAGAACGTGCCGGCCGCGAGCCTCGATTTCCTCGCGCGCACGACGTTCGTCGCGCCGGCCGGCCGCTGCGTCGCGGTCGCGCAGGACCGGATCGCGGAGAAGCGCTTCATCGAAGCGTCGGGCGTGCCCGTCGCGCCGCACGTCGTGATCGAATCGTCGGCGGCGCTTGCCGCGCTCGACGACGCCGCGCTCGACGCGGTGCTGCCGGGCATCCTGAAGACGGCGCGGCTCGGCTACGACGGCAAGGGCCAGGTGCGTGTGAGCACCGCGCAGGAAGCGCGCGACGCGCATGCGGCGCTGAACGGCGTGCCATGCGTGCTCGAGAAGCGCCTGCCGCTGAAATACGAAGTGTCGGCGCTGATCGCGCGCGGCGCGGACGGCCGCTCGGCCGCGTTCCCGCTCGCGCAGAACGCGCACCACAACGGCATCCTCGCGCTGACGGTCGTGCCCGCGCCGGCCGCCGATGCCGCGCGTGTCGAAGAGGCGCAGCAGGCCGCCGTGCGGATCGCCGATACGCTCGGCTACGTCGGCGTGCTGTGCGTCGAATTCTTCGTGCTGGAAGACGGTTCGTTCGTCGCGAACGAGATGGCGCCGCGCCCGCACAACTCCGGCCACTACACGGTCGATGCATGCGCAACGAGCCAGTTCGAGCAGCAGGTGCGTGCAATGACGCGCATGCCGCTCGGCAACCCGCGCCAGCATTCGCCGGCCGCGATGCTGAACATCCTCGGCGACGTGTGGTTCCCGAACGGTGCGGCGGCTGATGCCGTCACGCCGCCGTGGGATACGGTCGCGGCGATGCCGGCCGCGCATTTGCACCTGTACGGCAAGGAAGACGCGCGCGTCGGCCGCAAGATGGGCCACGTGAACTTCACGGCCGAAACGCGCGACGAAGCCGTTGCCGCGGCCACCGCGTGCGCGCAGCTGCTGCGCGTGCCGCTCGACTGAGACGCCAGCCGATGTCCATCGACCTCCCGAACACCGTGACGGCCGCGCAGATCGACGCGGCCGCCGCGTTGCTCGACGCGGGCCAGCTCGTCGCCTTTCCGACCGAAACCGTCTACGGGCTTGGCGGCGATGCGGCGAATCCCGAGGCCGTCGCGCGCATCTACGCGGCGAAGGGGCGGCCCGCGAATCATCCGGTGATCGTGCACCTGCCGCCGGGCGGCGATCCCGGCTACTGGGCCGACGATCTGCCGGCCGACGCGCAGGCGTTGATCGATGCGTTCTGGCCGGGCCCGCTGACGCTGATCCTGAAGCGCCACGCGCGCATTCCGGACACCGTGAGCGGCGGCCAGGATTCGGTCGGGCTGCGCTGCCCGTCGCATCCGGTCGCACAGGCGCTGCTGGCCGCGTTCAGCGCGCGGCGCGACGGGCATGGCGGCGTGGCTGCGCCGTCCGCGAACCGGTTCGGCCATGTGAGCCCGACCACCGCACAGCACGTACGCGACGAATTCGGCGACACCGTGCACGTGCTCGACGGCGGCGCATCGGAAGTCGGGATCGAATCGACGATCCTCGACCTGTCGCGCGGCTTCCCGGCGCTGCTGCGCCCGGGCCACGTGACGCCGCAGCAGATCGCCGACGTGCTCGGCCGCGCACCGCAACTGCCGGACGGCAGCGACGCGACCGCGCCGCGCGCGTCGGGCACGCTGAAAGCGCATTACGCGCCGCGCACGCCGCTCGCGCTGCTGCCGTTCGACGCGCTCGAGCCGCTGCTCGCGGCCGCGCAGACCGACGGCGAGCGTGTCGCGCTCGTCGCACGCGCATCGCGCGCGGGACGCTGGGCGCAGGCCGACGGCGTGCATTTCGTCGCGGCGCCGGAAGATCCGCAGGCGTATGCGCGCGACCTGTACGGGATGCTGCGTGCGCTCGACCGCGCGCAGGTGGCGCGGATTCTGGTCGAGAAGCTGCCCGAGACCGTCGAATGGATCGCGGTCAACGATCGCCTCGGCCGCGCGGCGGCTGCGTTCGAAGCGCGCGACTGATACCCGTCGCGGTTCACGAATGAAAAACGCCCGACCGGCAAACCGGTCGGGCGTTTTCGTTTGGGCGCGTGGCCGGCGGCTTACTTGCCGACGCCGGATTTCGCGATCTGCTGTTCGGCGAACTGTGCGAACAGCGCATGCAGGTGCGTCGTCGGGTGGACCGTGTCGGCGAACATGTAGGTTTGATCCGCGTTCGCGACCGTGTAGGTCTGCGGCGAGCAGAACAGCGACGAGCCGAATGCGGTTGCGTTCGCGACGCCGTATTGCGTGGCGGCCTGGACCATCGCCTTCAGGTTACACGCGGTGTCGGTGTTCGATACGTCGAAGCCGTTCGCCTTGTAGTTCGCGAGGATGCCGTCCTGCCACGTGAACGTGTCGAGCAGCACGTACTTGGTCGTGTCGACCTTGAGCGCCTGCAGCGTCGCGGCGAGCGTGCCGTTGAACAGCATCGACAGTTGCGTGAGGGTCGTCTGCGAGCCGCCCTGGAGCGCGAGCGGCGTGCCGCCGATATCCGGCACGTTCGACACGAACACGTGCGTCGCGCCGGCGGCGACGATCTGCTGCACGATGCCCGCGAGCTGTTGCGCGGCGGCGCCGATGTTCTGCTGCAGCTGCGTCGGCGTGATCGCGCCGGCCTGCAGCGCCGCGACCTGGTAGAAGATGTCGTTCGCGCCGCCGTTCAGCAGCACGATCTGGCCGGCGTTGAAGCTGCCGTGCTGCGACACGTATTGCTTGACCTGGTCGGCGATCGGCGTCGTGGTCGCTTGCGCGTAATCGGCGTTCGGCACGCTGGCGTCCGCATGGCCGATGCCCGGCTGCTGCGTCACGCGCGAGCCGCCCTGTGCGTAGCCGAGACCGCCGGTGGCCTGCAGCGGAATGCCGAAACCGCCCTGGTTCGCGGGCTGCAGCGTGTCGCCGTAGTACTGCGCGACGTTCTGCGTCCACACCTGGCCCGGGTTGGTCGTGAAGCGGCCGCCGCCGAAGCCGAGCTTGATCTGCGAGTAGGTGCCCGCGTCGGACAGGCTGTCGCCGAACGACACGACCTGCATTGTCACGCCCGACGGCGGCGTGTTCGATGCGCTGTTGCTGTTGTTGTCGTCACCGCCGCCGCATGCGGCGAGCAGCGCGAGCGCGGCGCCGGCGATCGCGACCTGCGCGGTGCGCAGCATGCGCTGACGGGTGCGGGCGGGTGCGTGTCGTTGTGTCTGCATCGTTCGATCTCCTCGTAGATATGGCCTGATGTGTTTCTCATCTGCCGCGTGCCTGCCCGGTTCGGGGCTGCGCGGCGGCCGTTGGCTGAAACGGTTTATTGGTCTCGCGCAGCCGCAAGCGGCACGGTGCGCGGATCCGGGTTCGCGGCCTCGGCAATCTGCGCATGATAAGCGCTCGCCCATTCGGGCGGGCCGAAAATCGCGCGCAGCTTGTTGCGCCAGCCGTCGACGCGCAACGCGTCGCCGGCCATCGATACCCACTCGTGGAACGTCGCGACGAGCGGGTTGTTCGAGCCGAGCCGCTCGACGATCCCATACTGCGGCGGATCGTCGGGCGTTTCCTCGACATAGCTGCCGAACAGGCGATCCCAGATCACCAGGACACCTGCGTAATTGCGGTCGACGTAGCGCGCGTTGCGCGCATGGTGCGCACGGTGGATCGACGGCGTGTTCAGCACGTATTCGAGCCAGCCGAGCTTGCCGATCGCCTGCGTGTGCACGAAGAACTGGAACGCGAGGTTGATCAGCACGATGCCGACGACCTGTTGCGGCGGAAAGCCGGCGAACGCGAGCGGCAGCCAGAACACCCACATCCCCGCGACCGGGTACATCAGGCTCTGGCGGAACGCGGTCGAGAAATTCATCCGCTCGGACGAGTGGTGCACCACGTGCGCGGCCCACAGCCAGCGCACGCGATGGCTCGCGCGATGAAAGACGTAGTAGAGGAAATCCTGCGCGACGAACAGCATCGCGAACGACAGCCAGCCGTCGTGCCACGTGAACAGCCGATAGTGCTGGTAGCAGTACGCATAGACGGGGATCACGAACAGCCACGCGATCTTGTCGGCGCCCTGGTGCATCAGCGCGAGCGCCGCGTTGCACAGCGTGTCGCGCCACGCATAGACAGGGTCCTGCGCACGGGTGCGGGCGAGGTGCCAGGCCTCCCACGCGATGCAGAGCAGGAAGACGGGCGCCAGCGCGAGCAGAAGCAATTCGACGTCGAATCGCATGGGCGTGTCTCCTTCTTTCCCCTGCAAGCCTTGAGGCCGGGCGTGTGGCCCGTTGTAGATATCGGTCAGGCCAACAGCCTACGCAATCGCCACGCGCTAGGCGAGGGGGCAGCGTAGAGGGTTCCCTCTGAGGACAGGGTTTTTACGGAAGCCGCGCCGCACGGGGGCGGGCGGTGTGGCCCTGTTTTGTGGGCGTGGGTGGCGCGCGGGGTGTCGTGCGCTGGTGGCGGCTGGCGTTTCAAACCGGGGAGGGCGGGATTCGGTGCGCGGAGGCGCTGGCAGGCCGCCCCGGCGGCGCGTCAGGGCGACCCGTTGCGCGGTGCCGCCGCGATGCCGAGACGGGCCGACGCGCGCCGGCAACCGGTCATGGGCGCGCCGTGTGTGTCGCGGCGTGGGGCAACGTCAGTGCGCGCCGGCGTAGATCCACTCGAGCAGCGAGTCGTGCGCGGCGCGCGCGGCTTCCGCGTGATCGTTGTTGATGAAGCTCACGACGATGTAGCTCTGGCCGTCCGCACCGGCGACGTAGCCGGCGATCGCGCGCACGTCGCGCAGCGTGCCGGTCTTGATGTGCGCGTTGCCGAGCACGCCGGCGTTGGTGAGGCGGTTCTTCATCGTGCCGTCGATGCCGGCGATCGGCAGCGAATCGACGAACGCCTGCGCGACGGGGCTCGCGTTCGCGGCCTGCAGCAGCGCGGCGAGCGACAGCGCGCTCACGTGCTCTTCGCGCGACAGGCCCGAACCGTTCTCGAGCACGAGGTCGGGCATCGCGATGCCGTTCTTCTGCAGGAACGCCTGGATCACGCGGCTCGACTGCTCGGGCGTCGCGGGCGGCTTGCCGCTGACCGCGCCGATCGTCAGGAACAGGTTGCGCGCCATCACGTTGTTGCTGAACTTGTTGATGTCGTAGACGATGCTGCCGAGCACCGGGCTGTGATGCACGGCGAGGGGCCGCGCGGTGGTCGGCACCTTGCCTTCGCTCACCGGCCCCGCGATCGTGCCGCCGTCCTGCTGCCACAGAGCGAGGAAGCCGCGCGCGAAGAATGTGGTGTGATCGAGGATCGCGAGGTTGGTCGTGTGCGCGCCGCAGCGCAGCGGGTAGTCGCCCGCGAACGAGGCAGTCATGATCCCGCCGCCGGCCGTCAGCGTCGGGCGCGCGGCCGCGGCGGCCGCGCTGCACGAGCCCGTGCCTTCGACCAGCTGGTTGTCGATCGACAGGTCGGCGAGCGGCGGCAGCACGTCGACGGCCACCTTGCCGTCGTCGCCCGGCGTGACGGTGAACGACACGGCCTTGAATGCGTACAGCAGCGGGTCGGGGCCGACGTTGTACGGCGCGCTCGCGTCGTCGTCGAACGAAGGGAGGTCGCGCGTCGAGGTCGCGAAGTAGCTCTTGTCGAGGACGAGGCCGCCGGCCACCCGCTTGACGCCGGCCTTGCGGAGCTTGTCGACGAGATCGATCAGCTCTTCGGGCACGAGCTTCGGATCGCCGGTGCCCTTGATGTACAGGTTGCCCTGCAGCGTGCCGTCCGGGTCGACCGTGCCGTCCGTGTAGGCGGTCGTGCGCCAGCGGTAGTCGGGGCCGAGGATCGACAGGCCCGAGAAGGTCGTCACGAGCTTCATCGTCGAGGCGGGCATCATCGGCCGGCTCGCATTCCACGCGATCAGCGGTTCCGGATCGCCGACGCGCTCGACGACGACGCTCATCGCCGACGCCGGCACCTTCGCGCGCTGCAGCGCGACGAGCACGGACGCCGGCAGGCCGGCCGCGCGCGCGGCGGGCGACACGACCGTGGTCTTGCGCGCTTCCTTGTGGGATTTCTTGCGGGCCTGCGCGGACGGCGCGAAGGCGAGGGCCGTGCAGGTGGCGACGATGGCGGCCGCCTTCAGGCAGACGCGGGCGCGGGGGGCGAACCGGGTGGAAAGATCGGAAATCGGCATGAGCGAATACGGGAGAAGCACGACGTTCGGGCAGGGCGCGCGCGGCGCCAAAGCGCACATTGTAGAGACAAGTCCGGACAGCCCCCTTGCAATCCGCCTTTCTGTTGCATTGCACGGTGCCGCGCGCCCGGTTCGCGGCGCTACAATGGTCGCCGTGTTTGACTCGCCCCATGGATGCCTGTCCCGATGCGGATTCTGCTTGTCGAAGATGATCGAATGATTGCCGAAGGCGTGCGCAAGGCGCTGCGCTCGGACGGCTTTGCGGTCGACTGGGTGCAGGACGGCGACGCCGCGCTGACGGCGCTCGGCGGCGAGACGTACGACCTGCTGCTGCTCGATCTCGGCCTGCCGAAGCGCGACGGCATCGACGTGCTGCGCACGCTGCGCGCACGCGGGCTGGCGCTGCCGGTGCTGATCGTCACCGCGCGCGACGCGGTGGCCGATCGCGTGAAGGGGCTCGACGCGGGCGCCGACGACTACCTCGTCAAGCCGTTCGACCTCGACGAACTGGGCGCGCGGATGCGCGCGCTGATCCGCCGCCAGGCCGGGCGCAGCGAATCGCTGATCCGCCACGGCGCGCTGACGCTCGATCCCGCTTCGCACCAGGTGACGCTCGACGGCGCGCCCGTCGCGCTGTCGGCGCGCGAGTTCGCGCTGCTCGAGGCGCTGCTCGCGCGGCCCGGCGCGGTGCTGTCGAAGAGCCAGCTCGAGGAGAAGATGTACGGCTGGGGCGAGGAGATCGGCAGCAACACGGTCGAGGTCTACATCCACGCGCTGCGCAAGAAGCTCGGCTCGGACCTGATCCGCAACGTGCGCGGGCTCGGCTACATGGTCGTCAAGGAAAGCTGACGCGTGAGGTCGATTCGTCATCAATTGCTGATCTGGCTGCTCGCGATCGTCGTCGCGGGCGTGGGCATCGCGGGCTGGCTCATCTACCGGCAGGCGCTCGCCGAAGCGAACGAACTGTTCGACTACCAATTGCAGGAAATCGCCGCGGCCTTGCCGTCCGAGCCGTTCTCGCAGGTGTTCGGCTCGCGCACCAACGGCGACGAAGGCATCGTGATCCAGATCTGGAACCGCAACGGCGTGCTGATGTACTTCTCGCATCCGCGTGCGCCGATCGCGCCGCGCGCGGAGCTCGGCTTCTCGACCGAACGCACCGATCGCGGCGAATGGCGCGTGTACGGCGCGATCGTCGGCGACAACGTCGTGCAGCTCGCGCAGCCGCTGTCGGTGCGCAACCGGCTCGCGGCGAACGTCGCGCTGCGCACGCTGTGGCCGCTGATCGTGCTGCTGCCGTTCCTCGGCGCGGCCGTGTGGGTGATCGTCGGGCGCGGGCTCGCGCCGCTCGCCCGCGTGACGCGCGCGGTCGAGGCGCGCCGGCCAGAAGCGCTCGATCCGTTGCCCGATGCGCGCCTGCCGCTCGAGGTGCAGCCGCTCGTCCGGGCGCTGAACGGGCTGCTCGCGCGGCTGGCGGCGGCGCTCGATACGCAGAAGGCCTTCGTGGCCGACGCCGCGCACGAACTGCGCACGCCGCTCGCGGCCGTGCAGATCCAGGCGCAGCTCGTCGCCCGCGCGAAGGATGACGCGTCGCGCCGCGAGGCGGTCGCCGATCTCCAGGATGGCGTGTCGCGTGCGACGCGTCTCACGGAGCAGCTGCTTGCGCTCGCCCGCGCCGAACCGGATGGCGCGACGATGCGCGAGCCGGTCGACCTGCAGGCACTCCTCACCGAATGCGTGGCCGCGCTCGCGCCGCTCGCGCAACGGCGCGACATCGATCTCGGCTTCGAGGAGACGCGCGCGGCGAGCGTCGTCGCGGACGTCGGTGCACTGCGCGTGATGTTCGGCAACCTGCTCGACAACGCGGTGAAGTACACGCCGGACGGCGGCCGCATCGACGTGTCGCTGACCCGCGACGCGGCCGGCCGCGCGTGCGTGCAGATCGGCGACAGCGGGCCCGGCATTCCGGCCGACGAGCGCGAACGCGTGTTCGACCGCTTCTACCGCGACAGCTCCGCGCGGGCGCGCACCGACGTGTCGGGCAGCGGGCTCGGGCTCGCGATCGTCAAGCGCGTGGCCGCGCAGCAGGGCGCGACGGTGTCGCTCGGCGACGCGGCCGCGGGCGGCCTGCTCGTCAGCGTCGTGTTCCGCGATGCCGAGATGCCGGCCGAGGCGCCGCAGCCGTCCGAATCCGTGTGAAGAACGCCCCCGGGCGGGCGCCGGCGGCCGCTTAAGCCCCGCTTAAGGCGGATTAAGCCTCCTTTAAGTCAGGGTCGTTACGCTGCGTCCTAACAAAGAGGAGGTCCTACGATGAACACCCGATTCCTTGCGCGCGGCGCCGTCGCGGTCGCCGTGGCGGCCGCCCTGTCCGCCGGTTATGTCGCCGGCACCCGTCGCGCCGATCCGCAGATCATCACGCCCGCGCAGGCCGCCGCACTGATGCCGGCCGAAGCGGCCGCGAAGACCGGCATCCCCGATTTCTCCGGGCTCGTCGAGACCTACGGTCCAGCGGTCGTGAACATCAGCGCGAAGCACGTCGTGAAGCAGGTGTCGCGGCGCGTGCCGCAGCCGCAGCTGCCGATCGATCCGAGCGATCCGTTCTACCAGTTCTTCAAGCACTTCTACGGTCAGGTGCCGGGCATGGGCGGTGACGCGCAGCCGGACGACCAGCCGAGCGCGAGCCTCGGTTCCGGGTTCGTCATCAGCTCCGACGGGTACATCCTCACCAATGCGCACGTGATCGACGGCGCGAACGTCGTCACGGTCAAGCTGACCGACAAGCGCGAATACAAGGCGAAGGTCGTCGGTTCCGACAAGCAGTCCGACGTCGCGGTGCTGAAGATCGACGCGAGCGGCCTGCCGACCGTGAAGATCGGCGACCCGGCGCAGAGCAAGGTCGGCCAGTGGGTCGTCGCGATCGGTTCGCCGTACGGCTTCGACAACACGGTCACGTCGGGCATCATCAGCGCGAAGTCGCGCGCGCTGCCGGACGAGAACTACACGCCGTTCATCCAGACCGACGTGCCGGTGAACCCCGGCAACTCGGGCGGCCCGCTGTTCAACCTGCAGGGCGAGGTGATCGGCATCAACTCGATGATCTACTCGCAGACGGGCGGCTTCCAGGGCCTGTCGTTCGCGATCCCGATCAACGAGGCGATCAAGGTGAAGGACGAGCTCGTGAAGACGGGCCACGTGAGCCGCGGCCGCCTCGGCGTCGCCGTGCAGGGGCTGAACCAGACGCTCGCGAGCTCGTTCGGACTGCAGAAGCCGGACGGCGCGCTCGTCAGCTCGGTCGACGCCAACGGTCCGGCCGCGAAGGCCGGCCTGCAGCCGGGCGACGTGATCCTGTCGGTCAACGGCTCGCCGGTCGCCGATTCGACGTCGCTGCCCGCGCAGATCGCGAACCTGAAGCCGGGTTCGAAGGCCGACCTGCAGATCTGGCGCGACAAGTCGAAGAAGTCGATCAGCGTGACGCTCGGCGCGATGGCCGACGCGAAGCTCGCATCGAACGACGGCGGGCCGGTCGAGCAGGGGCGCCTGGGCGTCGCGGTGCGTCCGCTGTCGCCGCAGGAGCGCAGTGCCAACAACCTGTCGCATGGTTTGATCGTGCAGCAGGCCGGCGGGCCGGCCGCCAACGCGGGCATCCAGCCCGGCGACGTGATCCTCGCGGTCAACGGCCGCCCGGTCACGAGCCCCGAGCAGTTGCGCGACGCGGTCAAGGGGGCAGGCAACAGTCTTGCTCTGCTGATCCAGCGCGATAATGCACAGATCTTCGTGCCGGTCGACCTGAGCTGACCGGCTACGGCCGACGGCCGGCCAGGCCGGCCGCGGCGGGCGCCCCCGCCGTTCTGGATATGTGACGCGGCGCCCTGTATGTGTTCCGACCCCAAGGAGAGAGCCATGCAATATCTACGCAACGTGTCCCGATTTGCCGTCGCCGCGGCGCTGGCCGCCGGCCTCGCAGCCGGAGCGACCGGCGCGTACGCGCAGTCGGACGGCTTGCCCGCCGCGCGCCAGCAGGGCGACGTCACCTTCGTGTCCGGCGGCGTCGGGCTGGACGAATCGACGGCGTTCCAGCGCAACGAGCCGAGTTGGCCGCTGGCGCTGCGGTTCACCGGCAAGGGCGGTGAGTTCCTGGCCGACGTCCATGTGCGGATCGTTGACGGCAAGGGTGCCGAAGTGCTGAAGACCGACGCGCGCGGGCCGTACATGCTCGTGAAGGTGCCGCCGGGCCGCTATACGGTGCAGGCGTCGTACCAGGGCAACGAGGAATCCCGCGCCGTCACGGTCGGCGAGAAGGGCGGCGCGAAAGCCGCCTTCCAGTGGAGCGCGCAGTAGCCCGCCGCGCGCGGCCCCGGCCGGGGTTGCGCATTCGGCTGCGGTTTCGCCCATAATGAAAGCCACGGCACCCGTGCCGTGGCTTTTTCGTTTCCTGAGCCCGGCTTGGCCTGGGCGCCCCAAGGAGAAACGATGTCCGACGCAGCCGACCCTCGTCTCGAAATCGTGCCGAACCGCCATCGCGTGCGGGTGATCCATCGCGGCATCACGTACGCCGATTCGCACGGCGCGCTGACCGTGCGCGAAACGGGTCTGCCGGACACCCACTACCTGCCGCGCCGCGACGTCAACATGCGCCGGCTCGTGAAGTCGGGCGTCACGTCGGCCTGCCCGTTCAGGGGCGAGGCCGTGCACTTCGACTTGCAGACCGAAGACGGCGTGATCGAGAACGCCGCATGGAGTTATGAGGAACCGAAGGCGGCTGCGCTGGCGCTCGCGCACTACGTTGCCTTCGACACTGCACGGATCGACAGTCTCGTCGAGACGTCCTGATGCGGCGCGTGTTCATCGGGGAGGCGCCATGGAACTGAACGACTCGTTACGCATACCGCTCGCCCCGCCCGTCGTGCGGGAGGCGTTCGAGGATCTCGCGTTGCTGCGCGCGAGCTTCGACCATTGCGAATCCTTCGTGAAGCTTGCGCACGGCGAGTTTGCGCTGACGATCACGGTGCCGCTCGGCCCGCTGCGCGCCCGCTACGACGTGCGTGCACATGCGGCCGCCGAGCAGGGCGACGCGGAAGGGCAGCCGCGCCGCGTGATCAACTTCAAGGCGCGGGCCGACGGGCTCGGCGCGCTGCGCGGCCAGGTCGAACTCGTGCTGATGCCGGACGACGACGCGAACGCCACGCGCATCGAGTATGTGGTCTGGGCGACGGCGAGCGGCCCGCTCACCGAGCTGCCGGGGCGGCAGATCGAAAATACGCTGCGCGAATGGACCGACGATTTCTTCCGTGAATTTTGCGCGGTCGTGCAGGCGAAGCACGGTCTCGCGCCGAACCGAGCGCGCTCGGCCGCGCCACGGCGCCAGCACGTGTTCCTGCGGCCGGCGTCGCTGGTGGCCGCGACGAAGCGTGCGTTGCCGCCGCACCTCGGCGGCGCGCTGACCGGGCGTGCCGCCGGCGCGCTCCCGCATCGCGGCGCCGGCACGGTGCCCGTGTGGGCGTGGGCCGCGATGATCGTGTTCGTCGCGCTGCTGCTTTACGCGGCGCGCTGGATCAACGGCGGCTGAGCGGCCGGCCGGTTCCGCAGCGAGGCCTACTCGCCGCGCGCGTTACCGCACGACATCGGCGCCGGCTCCGGCGCCGCGAAATTCCCTTCGATATGCCGACGGCGACGTGCCGAGCGTGCCCGCGAAATGCTGGCGCAGCGACACGCTCGACCCGTAGCCGGCTGCCTGCGCGATCGCATCGATCGATTGCCCGGTGGTTTCCAGCAGATGCTGCGCGCGCGCGAGCCGCTCGGCCTGCAGCCACGCGGTGACGGTCGTGCCGGTCGCCTGGCGGAAATGGCGCGTGAACGTGCGCCGGCTCATCAGCACGCGTTCGGCGAGCGAATCGACGCTGTGTCCGGCGTCGAGGTGGGCGCGCACCCAGTCGAGCAGGCCCGCGAGCCGTGCATCGCGCGGGTGCGCGGCCACCGGCTGCGGCACGTATTGCGCCTGCCCGCCCTGCCGGTGCGGCGGGATCACGAGGCGGCGCGCGATCTGGTTCGCGGCGTCCGAGCCAAACCGCAGCCGGACGACGTGCAGGCAGCAGTCGAGCCCGGCGGCCGTGCCGGCCGACGTCATCAGGTTGCCGTCGTCCACGTACAGCACGTCCGGATCGAGCTTCACGCGCGGAAAGCGTTGTGCGAAGTCGTCGGCCCACGCCCAGTGCGTGGTGGCCGGGCGGCCGTCGAGCAGGCCGGCCGCGGCGAGCACGTAGGCGCCGAGGCACAACCCGACAAGCTGCGCGCCTCGTGCGGCGGCCGCGCGGACGGCGTCGAGCAGCACGTCGGGCGGCGCTTCGTCCGGATCGCGCCATGCCGGCACGATGACGATGTCCGCGTCCTCGAGCCCGTCGAGCCCGTACGGCGCGGTGATCGTGAAGCCGCCCGTCGTCGACAGCGGGCCACGTTCGGCCGAGCAGACGCGGAACTCGAACACGGGCGAGGCAGCCGCGTCGCGTTCCTTGCCGAACACGACCGACGGCACCGACAGGTGGAACGGGCTGATGCCGTCATACGCGATCACGGCAACGACGGTCGGAGCAGGCTGGGCGGTCCGGGGGGACGAGGCGGCGGCGGTCATGACGGGCTCCGGAATGGCGATGGCCCGATTCTATCGAAGAATGGCTATCGGGCCACTGTCCCCGCGAACGATGCGCGCCGACAATGCATCGCATCGCGCCGCTGGCCGTCCCATTCCGGGGCGGGGCCGCGCCCCCCGGACCAGGAGCCCGCCATGTCGAACACCGTCCCGCATTCCGCTTCCCAAGCCGTTTCCCGTCCGGCTGCCCGTCGCGCACTGATCGTGATCGACGTCCAGAACGAATACGTGACGGGCAACCTGCCGATCGAATATCCGCCGCTCGACGTGTCGCTCGCGAACATCGGCCGCGCGATCGATGCCGCGCATGCGGCCGGCGTGCCGGTGATCGTCGTCCAGCACGTCGCACCGGCCGGCGCGCCGATTTTCGCGCCCGGTTCCGACGGCGTCGCGCTGCACGCTGTCGTTGCCGGCCGGCCATACGCGCACCTGATCGAGAAGAAGCTGGCAAGCTCGTTTGCCGGTACCGACCTCGCCGCGTGGCTCGAGGCACACGGGATCGACACGCTCGCGGTGGCCGGCTACATGACGCACAACTGCAACGCGTCGACGGTTTATCACGCGGCGCACGCGGGGTTGAATGTCGAGTACCTCAATGACGCGACGGGTGCGCTGCCGTACGAGAACGAAGCAGGCGCGGTAAGCGCCGAGGAGATTCACCGCACGTACGCGGTCGTGTTCCAGTCGAATTTCGCAGCCGTGATGTCGACCGACGCGTGGATCGCGGGACTGGCCGGTGCGCCGATGCCGAAGCGCGATTCGGTCGCCGCGTCGAACCGGCGGGCCCGCGCGCAGCGCGCGAAGGCGGCCTGAAACTGGAGGGAGATGGGAGAGGGCGTGGGCAGCGCGTTGGCGAGGTTGGCGCGCCGCCCGATGAAACAAACACCACAAGCGAGCGCTCGTCGCGCGGTCAGTCGCCGTTCTTCAGCATCGCCGGGCTGAAGCGCAGCATGTCGAAACAGCCGTCGACGAGCTTTTCCGCATGCTGCTCGGCGTCGATCTCGTCGGGCAGCATCAGCATGTCGCGCACGAAACCGCTGACGAGCGTGTGCAGCATCAGCGTCGCGCGCCACGTATCGAGCCGCTCGGGCAGCAGCTTGAGCCGCACGGCTCCCGCGAGATCGGCATCGATCGCGTGCAGCGCCTCGCTCATGCCCGCACGGTTGCGCTGGAGCAGCGGCTCGAGATCCGCGACGTACTCGCACTTCATGAACAGGATGCTGAACACGCGGCGTAACTGCGCGTCGCGTTGCACGCCGAGCAGGCACCAGATCAGGATCTGCCGGATCTTCTCGAGCGGATTGCCGCCCGGCGCGTCGAGCGGCATCCGCTTCAACTCGTCGATCGGCAGAAACACGCGGTCGAACATCGCGTCGAACAGTTCGCTCTTGTTCGCGAAATGCCAGTAGATCGCACCGCGCGTCACGCCGGCATGCTGGGCGATGTCCGCGAGCGACGTGTGCGACACGCCCTTCTCGAAGAACACGTGTTCGGCGGCGTCGAGAATGCGGTTACGCGTCTCGAGCGCCTCCTCCTTGGTACGTCTGACCATGTGCAGGCCTGATTGGAATGATCGTAGGTGAATATAGGGTCTGCAACCCTCTGCGCAGTCATATAGACTGGCTATGCTTGCGGCTGGTAACAATCTGTAAGACTGGACAGCGGGCGGGGCACAAACTGGCTTTTTACATACATTCATGAATGTATATACAATACCACCCTACGATCGAATGACCCAAGTGGCAATCAGTTAATATCCCACTCTGCTGATTCCCGCCAAAGTACCAGTCCGCAGTGCGGGGCAACCTGTCGGCACGGAGGTTTCGTGCCGCTTGCTGTATCTAGCAGTCCAGTATTTCAGGTGTTCGATCTGCGCCGTGAGGCGCATCCGTGTTGCGCTCGCTCCGGTCGGGTGCGGCACTTATTCCATTGGTTATACACAGAGGTCGCTCCATGCGCGTCGAACGGGTTCCATACCGCTTAATCACTGTCGCGACGGCCGCCGTTTTCCTGGCCGCGTGCGGGAAAAAAGAATCGGCACCGCCGCCGCAAACGCCGGAAGTCGGCGTCGTCACCGTCCAACCGCAAGCCGTACCGGTCTTCAGCGAACTGCCGGGCCGCACCAGCGCATTCCTCGTCGCGCAGGTGCGCGCACGAGTCGACGGCATCGTGCTGCGTCGTGAATTCACCGAAGGCACCGACGTCAAGGCCGGCCAGCGTCTGTACAAGATCGATCCGGCGCCGTACGTCGCCGCACTGAACAGCGCGAAGGCAACGCTCGCGAAGGCGCAGGCGAACCTCGTCACGCAAAACGCACTGGTCGCGCGCTACAAGGTGCTGGTGGCCGCGAACGCGGTCAGCAAGCAGGACTACGACAACGCGGTGGCCACGCAGGGCCAGGCCGCGGCGGACGTCGCGGCCGGCAAGGCGGCGGTCGATACCGCGCAGATCAACCTCGGCTATACCGACGTCGTGTCGCCGATCACCGGCCGCGTCGGCATTTCGCAAGTGACGCCGGGCGCGTACGTGCAGGCGAGCCAGGCCACGCTGATGTCGACGGTGCAGCAGCTCGATCCGGTGTACGTCGACCTCACGCAGTCGAGCCTCGAAGGCCTGAAGCTGCGCCAGGACGTGCAGAGCGGCCGCCTGAAGACGAGCGGCCCGGGCGCCGCGAAGGTGTCGCTGATCCTGGAAGACGGCAAGACCTACTCGGAAGCCGGCAAGCTGCAGTTCTCGGACGTGACGGTCGACCAGGCCACCGGTTCGGTGACGATCCGCGCGGTGTTCCCGAACCCGGGCCGCGTGCTGCTGCCGGGCATGTTCGTGCGCGCACGGATCGAGGAAGGCGTGAACGAGAACGCGTTCCTGGTGCCGCAGATCGGCGTCACGCATGACCAGAAGGGCCAGGCGATCGCGATGGTGGTGAACGCCAGCAACAAGGTCGAGCCGCGTCCGCTGAAGACCACCGGTATGCAGGGCCCGAACTGGATCGTCGAAGGCGGTCTGCAGGCGGGCGACCACGTGATCGTGCAGGGCGGCGAGAAGGTGCGCCCGGGTGCGACCGTGAAGTCGGTACCGGCACAGCTCGCACCGGCGGCCGGAGCCGCATCGGGCGCCGCCGCCACCGCCGCGCCGGCTGCCGCCGGTTCCGGCGCCGCTGCCGCTTCCGGTGCTGCCGCATCGGG